>JAJZUH010000002.1 GCA_021847165.1 Pseudomonadota bacterium | reverse complement strand
AAATCCACCACCCACAGCGGCTCCCATGCCTTGCCGTTGGTGTAGCCCTTTTCGTGGCCGATCTTGCTGCGCAATGCCCCTAAGGCATCGTTGACGATCTTGGCCTTGTCGGCGCCGAAGAAGATGATGTCGCCATTCTGTGCACCGGTGCGTTCGATGATGGTCTTCAGCGCCTGCTCATGGATGTTCTTGACGATGGGCGACTGCAGGCCGCTTTCGTTCAGTTGCGTAATGTCGTTGACCTTGATGTAGGCCAGCCCCTTGGCGCCGTAGATGCCGACGAACTTGGTGTATTCGTCGATCTCGCCGCGCGAGAATGTGCCGCCGTTCGGCACGCGCAATGCTGCCACTCGGCCATTGTCGGAATTCGCCACACCGGCGAACACCTTGAACGCGACGTCTTTCACCGCGTCGGTCACCTCGGTGATTTCCAGCGTCACGCGCATGTCCGGCTTGTCCGAACCGAAACGGCCCATCGCCTCGGCATAGGTCATGCGCGGGAACGGGTTGGGCAGCGTCACGTTCAGCACTTCCTTGAACACGGTGCGGATCATCTCTTCCATCATCACCATGATCTGCTCTTCGGTCAGGAAGGATGTCTCGATATCCACCTGGGTGAATTCGGGCTGGCGGTCGGCGCGCAGGTCTTCGTCGCGGAAACACTTGGTGATCTGGTAGTAACGGTCGAAGCCGGCCACCATCAGCATCTGCTTGAACAGCTGCGGCGATTGCGGCAGCGCGAAGAACTCGCCCGCATGCACGCGCGACGGCACCAGGTAGTCGCGGGCACCTTCCGGCGTGGACTTGGTCAGCATCGGCGTCTCGATGTCGATGAAGCCCTTGTCGTCGAGGAAGCGGCGAAACGCGCGCGCGGTCTTGTAGCGCAGCATCATGTTGTGCTGCATCTGCGGACGGCGCAGGTCGATCACGCGGTGGGTCAGGCGCACGTTCTCGGACAGGTTCTCGTCGTCCAGCTGGAACGGCGGCGTGACCGAGACGTTCAGCACTTCGATTTCATGGCACAGGATTTCGACTTCACCGCTGGGGATGTTCTTGTTCTCGGTGCCTTCGGGACGGCGGCGCACGCGCCCGGTAATCTTCAGCACGAATTCGTTGCGCACCGATTCGGCGATGGCAAACATCTCGGCGCGGTCCGGGTCGCACACCACCTGCGCCAGACCTTCGCGGTCGCGCAGGTCGATGAAGATCACTCCGCCGTGGTCGCGGCGGCGATGTGCCCAGCCGCACAGGGTGACGGTCTGGCCGAGGTTGGTAACGTTGAGTTGTCCGCAGTAGTGAGTTCGCATGATGAAATACAGTTGGGCAGGGAATTACAAATGAAAAACTAATTGGCGCCGGCGATCCTGGCCGCGGCATCGGGCGTGGTCACCACGCCCATCGAAATGATGGCCTTGAACGCCGCATCCACGCTGATATCCAGTTCGACAGTCTCGGATTTCCTGACGTAGAAGTAAAAACCGTTGACCGGGCTGGGCGTGGTCGGCACGAAAACACCGACGTATTCGTCGCCTTCCAGCACACGCGTCACCTCTCCCGGCACGCTGGTCTGGAAGGCCAGCGACCAGGATTCCGCATGCGGATAGCGCACCAGCAACACCTTGCCGAACGCATTGCCGCTTTCGGACAACAGCGTATCGCTGACCTGCTTGACGCTGTTATAGATGGCGTTGACGAAGGGAATGCGGCGCAGCAGTCCGTCCCAGTAGCGCAACAATCGCTGGCCGAACACGTTGCGCACCAGCAGACCGGTGATCAGCACCACCAGCGCCGTCAGGATGACGCCCAAACCGGGGATATGCACGCCGAGCAACGCCTCCGGACGCCAGTGCGACGGCAGCAGGCCCAGCGTCTGGTCCAGGGTGCCGATGATGAGATTCAATACCCACAGGGTGATCCCGAGGGGGACCCATACCAGCAACCCGGTCAACAGGTATTTCTTCACGAATGAGCACCTGCAGACGGGCAAGTCGCACAAGGCGAGGTTTCACACTGGCTCGGCTTGTTTTTGAAGTCGGTGGCGTAATAGCCGTTGCCCTTGAGCTGGAAACCGGCCGCGCTCAGCTGTTTGGCGAAGGTTTCCTGGCCGCACTCCGGACATTTCGTCAGCGGCGCTTCGCTGAACTTCTGCATGACATCCTTTTGCACGCCACAACTGCTGCAACGATATTCGTAAATAGGCATAACCAGCTCCTATATTTGAAAGGCGCGCATTATACCCTGTGCCCCCTCATTCCAAGAAGCTGCTTTATCGCAACAATGTCTCCACGATGCGCTGGCTGGCATGGCCGTCCCCGAACGGATTCCGGTGGGCTGAAAAGGCGCGGTAATAGGATGGATCGTCCAGGAACATGCTGCATTCCCGCTGAATGCGCTCCGTCTCGCATCCCACCAACCGGACAGTACCTGCATCGACAGTCGCGGGGCGTTCCGAAATATCTCGCAGCACCAGCACAGGCTTTCCCAGCGACAGCGCCCCCCTCAGGGTATCGTCCAGATCGGTCAGAATAAGGTAGGCCGCCTGCAGCAGGTAGACGGAATGCAGATAATCCTGCGCTTCAACGGATACGATGCCGGGATGATTGGCAAAAATGCCACGTGCGTGACTGCTTGTCCTCGCATCGTGCCCAGACTGATAGACCAGCTGCACATCGGTACGCACGGCCAGCCTCTTTAAGGCACGGCAGATGCTTTCCAGCCTGGTATCGGAATTGTCGTAGTGCGGGGCATTGACGAGGATCAGGCGCCTGCCCGGATCAAGAAAGGGGAATGCCGCCGCCAACCCCGCCCTCAGCGCGTCGTCGCGACGAATGCGTTCGGCCACCAACAACATGGCATCGACGGCGATGCTGTCGGTCAGGAATATCTTTTCGGCCGCGACGCCCTTTGCCAGCAGCTCGCCGCGCAACAACTCCGTGGGGACGAAATAGTTGCTCCCTGCCAGTTCGACCGCGCCGTCATTTGCATTTTCCCGAACTGCATAGCGCAGTTCGTGCATGCACACCCCCGCATGCCCGCCTGCGGGAAGCTGCAGATAGCTCGACCCGGCGGCCATCCTGGCGTCGCCATGGATCAGCACGCAGTCCGGCTTATGTTGCTCGAGCAGGGAATCGAGCGGGTGCGATCTGCCAGTCTCCGGCCCCTGTTCGCACACGATCGTATTGCCGCACTCGATGCCAAAGCTGCCGAATGCCTGGAGTACCGCATGACGATGCTGCGCCGCAACACAAACGCTGACCTGTATCGAAGGCAAGGATTGCAGACGCAGCAGCAGTGGCGCCATGTGGATGGCCTCGGAATGCGTGCCTGCCGCAACGATTATCTTGCGCATCTATCTGCCCTGGCCGGGTGCGCTCCAGCTAAGACCGTTCGCGCCGCAGGCTGCGCCCACGAATGGAACATTTTCCGATGCCTGGCTCTTCATCGAGAACAGGCCGTATATGATGAAAAAAACAATGCCGAGCCAAACTGGTTTCATGCGCCATCCTTGAAAGCGTTCCTGCACCTCCAGGAACTTCACCGGTATTCATCGCAACAACCGTGCCATGAGGCTCGATTGGCTCGAAAGGCGCATAACCACTTGCTTTCAGGGAAATAACGACATGCGTAAACAACACGCAAGTTCGACGACAGCCGGACAGCCACTGACGGCGGGCTGACATCCGTAATCCATATCATAAGTATGGGTTTAGATATCCATGCTCAACCATTTTCCGGGTGCCACCCGATCCAGCGACCAGTCGCCGATCGAGTATCGGATCAGTCGGAGGGTGGGAAATCCGGCCGCTGCGGTCATGCGCCGCACCTGGCGGTTTCGCCCTTCGCGAATGGTGAGCGCAATCCAGCTGGTCGGAACGTTCTTGCGGAAGCGCACGGGCGGATCCCGCTGCCACACGCCCGCAGGTTCATCCATCGCCCGCACCTCCGCAGGCAAGGTCATCCCGTCATTGAGCTGCACACCGCATCGCAACTGCTCCAATGCCGCCGCGCCGGGAATACCTTCCACCTGCACCCAATAGGTCTTGGGCAGCTTGTGCTTCGGATCAGTGATGCGGTGCTGCAACTTGCCGTCGTCGGTGAGCAGCAGCAGGCCTTCGCTGTCGGTATCGAGACGACCCGCGGGATAAACCCCGGGAACGGCGATATAATCGGCCAGCGTCGGGTGCATCCCGTCACGGCTGAATTGGCAGATCACGCCATAGGGTTTATTGAACAACAGGATGCGACTCATTTAATAATTTCTTACCCATTTCCAAGAACATCATGACGACCCCAAAGATCATCTATACCCTGACCGACGAAGCACCGAGACTGGCAACCTACTCCCTGTTGCCTATCATACAGGCCTTCACCAAGGCGGCCGGCGTCGTCGTCGAAACCAGCGACATCTCGCTCGCCGGGCGTATCCTCGCCAGCTTTCCCGAACATCTGTCTGCCGCCCAGAGGGTCGCGGACGGACTGGGCGAACTTGGGGCACTGACCCTGAAGCCGGAAGCGAACATCATCAAGCTGCCGAATATTAGCGCATCGGTCCCGCAGTTGAAGGCTGCAATCAAGGAATTACAGTCACAGGGTTTCAAAGTGCCGGACTACCCAGAGAACCCAAAAACGGACGCCGAGAAGGAAATCAAGGCGCGTTACAGCAAGGTGCTCGGCAGCGCAGTGAACCCGGTGCTGCGCGAAGGCAACTCGGACCGCCGCGCTGCAGCCTCGGTCAAACAATACGCGCGCAAGCATCCGCATCGCATGGGCAAGTGGACTCCCGACTCCAGGACCCGCGTGGCACACATGAACAACGGCGATTTCTACGGCAGCGAAAAATCCGTGACGGTACCGGAAGCCACCAGCACCCGCATCGAATTCGTGGACAAAAACGGCAAGGTCACCCTGCTCAAGGACAATTTGGCACTCAAGGCAGGCGAGATCATCGACGCCGCCGTGATGAGCCGCCGCGCGCTGCGCCAGTTCTACGCAGAGCAGATCGCTGCGGCGAAGAAGGAGGACGTGCTGCTGTCGCTGCACTTGAAAGCCACCATGATGAAAGTGTCCGACCCCATCATGTTCGGGCATGCCGTTTCCGTTTTCTTCCAGAAGGTGTTCGACAAACATGGCGCGCAGCTCAGGGAAATGGGCGTCAACGTCAACAACGGTTTTGGCGACATGGAGGCGAAGGTATTCGCCTTGCCAGAAGCCCAACGCGCAGCACTCGTAGCCGACATCGCCGATTGCTTCCGCAACGGGCCGGCGCTGGCAATGGTAAATTCAGACAAGGGCATCACCAACCTGCACGTGCCTTCGGACGTGATCATCGATGCGTCCATGCCGCCGATGATCCGCGACGGCGGCAAGATGTGGGGAGCCGACGGCAAGCCATATGATACGCTGGCCATGATCCCGGACCGTTGTTACGCAGGCGTGTATGTCGCCACGGTAGAAGACTGCAAGAAGAACGGCGCGCTCGACCCCGCCACGATGGGCAGTGTGCCCAACGTCGGCCTGATGGCGCAGAAAGCCGAGGAATACGGTTCGCACGACAAGACCTTCGAGATCACCGGCGACGGCGTGGTACGCATCGTGGATGCAACCGGCATGACCTTGCTGCAGCAGAACGTTGAACAGGGCGACATTTTCCGGGCCTGCCAGACCAAGGATGCGCCCATTCAGGATTGGGTGAAGCTCGCCGTCACGCGCGCACGCCTGTCCCAGACGCCCGCCATCTTCTGGCTGGACAAGAATCGTGGACACGATGCGCAAATCATCGCCAAGGTGGAGAAATACCTCAAGGATCACGACACCACCGGACTGGACATCAAGATCATGGAGCCGGGGGACGCATGCCGTGCCACGCTGGCACGTGCCCGCAAGGGGCTGGACACCATCTCCGTCACCGGAAATGTATTACGCGACTACCTCACCGACCTGTTCCCCATCCTGGAACTCAACACCAGCGCCAAGATGCTTTCCATCGTACCGTTGATGAACGGCGGCGGCATGTTTGAAACCGGCGCGGGCGGTTCGGCCCCCAAGCATGTGCAGCAGTTCCAGCAGGAGGGCTACCTGCGCTGGGACTCCCTGGGCGAGTTCCTCGCGCTGGGTGTATCGCTGGAACATCTGGCGCAGACCTTCAAGAACGCCAAGGCGCAGGTGCTGGCAGATACGCTGGATCAGGCAATAGGCAAGATCCTCGACAACGACAAGTCGCCCGCCCGCAAGGTCGGCGAGATCGACAACCGCGGCAGCCATTTCTACCTCGCCCTGTACTGGGCACAGGCCTTGGCCGCACAGGCCATCGACAAGGAACTGCGCGTGAAGTTTGCTCCACTGGCGCAGACATTGACCGACAACGAGGCCAAGATCGAGCGGGAACTGCTGATGGTGCAAGGAAAACCGGTCGATATGGGCGGCTATTACCATCCGGACCTTGGCAAGACCTCGCAGGCGATGCGGCCAAGCGCAACGTTCAATACAGCCTTGAGTGCCCTCTGATCGGGGGTGCGGCATATTCATCGCCCCTTTGACTGCCACATGAAAAAAAGCCTGCCGCTTGCACGGCAGGCTTTTTACAGCAACAAAAAAACCGCTAATTAGGCGGCTTGAATGTTGGAAGCTTGCTTACCCTTTGGGCCCTGCACCACTTCGAAAGAGACCTTCTGGCCTTCTTTGAGGGACTTGAAGCCGCTCATGTTGATCGCGGAGAAATGTGCGAACAAGTCTTCGCTGCCATCATCGGGAGTAATGAAACCGAAACCCTTTGCGTCGTTGAACCACTTAACAGTACCGTTTGCCATGCTTTGCTTCCTTACAAAAAACGACGGGTGGAAATCCCGTCAAATTGTTTGAATTCCAAGATCGCAAATGGGACCGCACATGGCAAAACCAGCACTGCAGATACTTTGATTCAAACACCCGAGCGCTTTTTACCCCACTTGAACTTATAACGTCAAGGGCTAAATACAAAATATTGTCGAATTGACTTGAAAAACCCGAGCTAATCGTCAAATATGCATCTGAACATAGGGTGAGAATAGCGAACGATGGCAACCAAGCAAGAAAACGTAAACCTGCTGGAGCGCAGCAAAACCAAGCCGCCCAAGCTGTACAAGGTGATCCTGCTGAACGACGATTTCACCACCATGGAGTTCGTCATTGACGTATTGAAGACTTTTTTTTCGATGGGACAGGAACGAGCGACGCAAGTCATGCTCCAAATACATAATGAGGGTTCGGCCGTATGCGGCGTTTACCCGAAAGACATCGCTGAAACCAAGGTATCTCAGGTATCGGCGTTTGCAAAGCAACATGGGCATCCTTTACGATGCCAAACGGAGGAAAACTAAATGATTGCGCAAGAACTGGAAGTCAGCCTGCATCTGGCATTTGTCGAGGCCCGTCAGAAACGGCACGAGTTCATCACGGTCGAGCACCTGTTACTCGCCATGCTGGACAATCCATCGGCGGCGCATGTGTTGCGTGCCTGTGGCGCGGATATCGAGGAATTGCGCGCGGTGCTGGTGCAACACATCGAAACCCACACTCCGGTGGTACCCGGCACGGGAGAGGTGGACACGCAGCCTACTGTCGGCTTCCAGCGTGTGATCCAGCGTGCCATCCTGCATGTGCAATCCACCAATAAAAAGGAAGTAACCGGGGCAAACATCCTTGTGGCACTGTTCGGCGAGAAGGAATCGCACGCCGTCTATTTCCTCAATCAGCGCGCCATCACCCGCCTCGACGTGGTGAACTATATCGCGCACGGCATCAACAAGACCGCCGAAATACAGCCTTCGACGCAGAAGACAGCGAACGAAGCCGATGCCGAGCAGGAAGGCAGCAACGACAGCGCACTCAAGAATTACACGTTAGACCTCAATGCTCACGCCCTGGCAGGCAAGGTCGACCCCTTGATCGGACGCGGCATGGAGCTGGAGCGTGTGATCCAGACTTTGTGCCGTCGCCGCAAGAACAATCCCTTGCTGGTCGGCGAAGCGGGCGTCGGCAAGACCGCTATCGCCGAAGGCCTGGCGCGTAACATCGTCGAAGGCGAAGTGCCCGACATCCTGAAAGACGCACATGTCTATGCTTTGGATATGGGGGCTTTGCTGGCCGGCACCAAATACCGCGGCGACTTCGAGCAGCGCCTCAAAGCGGTACTGAAGGAATTGAAGGACGCGCCGAACGCGGTGTTGTTCATCGACGAGATCCACACGCTTATCGGCGCAGGTGCCGCGTCCGGCGGCACCATGGATGCGTCCAATCTGCTCAAGCCTGCGTTATCGGGGGGGCAGCTGAAATGCATCGGCGCCACCACCTATCAGGAATATCGCGGCATCTTCGAAAAAGACTCCGCCCTGTCGCGCCGCTTCCAGAAGATCGATGTCTCCGAGCCCTCGGTCGAACAGACTATCGAGATATTGAAAGGACTGAAGTCGCGATTCGAAGAACATCACAGCATCAAGTTCAGCTCAGCCGCCATCACCAGCGCCGCCGAGCTTTCTGCGCGTTATATCAACGACCGCCATCTTCCGGACAAGGCGATCGACGTATTGGACGAGGCGGGTGCGGCGCAACGCATCCTGCCCAAGTCGAAGCAGAAGAAAGTCGTCGGCAAGCACGAGATCGAGGAGATCATCGCCAAGATCGCCCGCATCCCGGCGCGCACGGTATCGCACGACGACCGCAATGCGCTGAAGAACCTCGACCGCGACCTGAAAGCCACCGTGTTCGGGCAGGACAAGGCAATCGACGCACTGGCCCGCGCCATCAAGATGTCGCGCAGCGGCCTCGGCAACCCGCAGAAACCCATCGGCAGCTTCCTGTTCTCCGGCCCCACGGGCGTTGGCAAGACCGAAGTGGCGCGCCAGCTCGCCTACAGCATGGGCATGCCGATACATCGTTTCGACATGTCCGAGTATATGGAACGCCATGCCGTCTCGCGCCTGATCGGTGCGCCGCCCGGCTACGTCGGCTTCGACCAGGGCGGTCTGCTTACCGAAGCCATCACCAAGCAGCCCCATTGCGTGCTGCTGCTGGACGAGATTGAAAAGGCTCACCCGGACATCTTCAACATCCTGCTGCAGGTGATGGATCACGGCACGCTCACCGACAACAACGGACGCAAGGCCGATTTCCGCAACGTGGTCATCATCATGACCACCAATGCGGGAGCGGAAGCCCTGAACAAGACGCAGATGGGTTTCACCAGCGTCTCTTCCGCCGGCGACGAAATGGTCGACATCAAGCGCCTGTTCACGCCCGAATTCCGCAACCGCCTGGATGCCATTGTCTCGTTCGCGCCATTGTCGAAGGAGATCATTCTGCGCGTGGTGGACAAATTCCTCATGCAGCTGGAAGAGCAGTTGCATGAGAAGAAAGTGGACGCGCTGTTCACCGATGCGCTCAAGGACTACCTGGCCGAACACGGTTTCGACCCGCTGATGGGCGCCCGCCCGATGGCGCGGTTGATCCAGGACACCATCCGCTCCGCCCTGGCCGACGAACTGCTGTTCGGCAAACTGGCGAACGGCGGCAAGGTCACCGTGGATGTGAAAGACGGCAAGGTGGTGCTGGAGTTTGAAGAGGAAGCCGTCCCTGCCTGATTCCGGTTACCGGGGGCGCTTCGCCCCCTCCCCCACCGGTCCCCTGCATTTCGGCTCGCTCGTCGCCGCAGTCGGCAGCTATCTCGACGCAAAACGTAACCACGGCACCTGGCTGGTGCGCATGGAGGATCTCGATGCGCCGCGTTGCATACCGGGCGCGGCGGATGACATCCTGCGCACGCTGGATGCATTCGGCCTGCACAGCGATGAACCCGTCCTGTACCAGAGCCAGCGCACGGCGGCCTATGACGCGGCGCTGCAGCAGTTGCGCACCTCCGGCGCGGCATACCCCTGCAGCTGCACGCGCAAGGAGATCGCCGATTCCGCGCTGAACGGCATCGAGGGGCCGGTCTACCCCGGCACCTGTCGCCACGGCATCCCTGCCGGCCGCACAGCTCGCGCATGGCGGGTGCGGACGAACAATGATGCGATCGGATTCAATGACGGATTGCAGGGCTTCCAGTCCCAGCACCTTGAACGCCAGATCGGCGATTTCGTGGTAAAGCGTGCCGACGGCCTGTTCGCCTATCAACTCGCGGTAGTGGTGGACGATGCGTTCCAGGGCATCACCCACATTGTGCGTGGCGCCGACCTGCTGGCGTCCACTGCGCGCCAGATACATCTGCAGCACCTGCTTGGGCTGCCTACCCCCCAATACATGCATCTGCCTGTCGCGGTGAACGCGGCCGGGGAGAAATTGAGCAAGCAGACTCTGGCTGCACCGGTGGATGTTTCACACCCCATCGCAACGTTGATGCAGGTACTCGACTTCTTGCAGCAACGTCCGCCGGATAAAACTGCCGCACGCAGCGTGGCGATGCTGCTGGATTGGGCAATAACTCATTGGGATGCGGAAAAATTGCGCGGGAGGCGCACGCTCCCGGCCTGCGCCTAGTTCGCGCCGCGGCGCTGCCGGAAAAATTCGAAGATAGCCGGAACGAAGGAAATGAAGATGATGGCAACGATCATCAAGGTGAGGTTGTTCTTGATCACGGGGATGTTGCCGAAGAAGTAACCCGCCAGCGTCAGACTGCCGATCCACGCCAGACTCCCCAGCACGCTGAACACCATGAACAGACGATAGCGCATGGTGCCGATACCTGCCACGAACGGTGCGAAGGTGCGAACGATGGGCAGAAAGCGCGCGAAGATGATGGTTTTTCCGCCATGCCTTGCATAGAAATGGCGCGTCTTCTCCAGATGCTCATGCCTGATGAAGCGCTGACCGGAACTGTTGAGCAGCCGCAGTCCCAGCAGGCGCCCGATCCAGTAATTGGTGTTATCCCCGCCGAAAGCAGCCAGTACCAGCAAAGGCAGCAGGATGTGCAGTTCGAGCGAGCCCATGCCGCACAAGGCTCCCGTCACGAACAGCAGCGAATCGCCCGGCAGGAAGGGAGCAACCACCAGCCCGGTTTCGGAGAAGATGATGGCGAACAGGATGGCATAAACCCATATGCCATAGTCATGCACCAGTGCCAGCAGGTGCGCATCCAGGTGCAAGATGATGTCGAGCAAAATCGGCTCCCTTGCTTACGGCAGCACTTCTTCTGCTTCGGTCTTTTCCGGCTTGATGAAATCTTCGCGCGACACGCCGAACATCATCAGCAGCGGGCTGGCGACCAGCACCGAGGAATAGATACTGAACAGGATGCCGATGGTCAGCGCCAGCGCGAAATAGTGCAACGTTTCGCCGCCGAGGAACAGCATGGAGGTCACCATGATCTGCGTGCAGCCGTGGGTGATGACGGTACGCGACATGGTACGGGTAATGGCGTTGTCGATGATCACGGCGACCTCGGTCTTGCGCATCTTGCGGAAGTTCTCGCGAATCCGGTCGAACACCACCACCGATTCGTTCACCGAATAGCCGAGTACCGCCAGTACCGCTGCCAGCACGGAGAGCGAGAACTCCCACTGGAAGAAAGCGAAGAAACCGAGAATGATGACCACATCGTGCAGGTTGGCGATGATCGCCGCCAGGCCGAATTTCCATTCGAACCGTATCCACAGATAGCCGACGATGCCCAGGCTGACCAGCAACAGGGCCATGGCACCATTATCGACCAGATCCTTGCCGACTTGCGGTCCGACGAACTCGACGCGACGCAATTCGACATTCGCATCCTGCTGATGCAGGGCATCCATTACCTGTTCGGAAAGTTTGGCGCCGGCCTTGTTCTGCTTGAGCGGGATCTGCACCAGCACATCCTGGCTGGAACCGAAGTTCTGTACCAGCGCATCGTTCAGGCCGATGCCGCGCAACTGGTTGCGCACTTTGTCCAGATCGGCCGATTGGGCGTAATGTACCTCCATCACCGTCCCGCCGGTGAAGTCGACGCCAAAGTTCAATCCTCTGGTAGCCAGGAAGAACACCGCAAACAGGAAAGTCACGAGCGAAATGGTCGTGGTGTAACGTCCATAGCTCATGAACGGGATGTCTTTTTTGATACGGAAGAATTCCATGTCTTAATTCCCTTATGCGTCTCGCTACGCGAGCGGACTAGCCTATCGCGACCTTGTTCAAACGCACCTTGCGGCCATAAATCAGGTTCACCAGCGCGCGCGACACCAGCACCGCGCTGAACATCGAAGTCAGGATGCCCAGACACAACACCACAGCAAAACCCTTGATCGGGCCGGAACCGAACATGAACAGGGCGATGCCGGCAATCAGCGTGGTGATATTGGAATCCAGGATCGTGGCAAAAGCGTTTTCGTAGCCGGCATGGATCGCGGTTTGCGGCGGCACGCCGTTGCGCAGCTCTTCGCGAATGCGCTCGTTGATCAGCACGTTGGCGTCGATCGCCATCCCCAGCGTCAGCGCGATGCCCGCCATGCCGGGCAAAGTGAGCGTGGCCTGCAACATGGACAGCAGGGCAACCAGCAGCAGCAGGTTGGCGCCCAATGCCAGCACTGACACCGTACCGAACATCAGGTAATAGACGATCATGAATGCGGCGATGGCGATGAAACCGATCTTGGTGGAATCGAAACCGCGTTTGATATTGTCCGCCCCCAGGCTCGGGCCGACGGTACGCTCCTCGACGATCTCCATCGGCGCGGCCAGCGCACCGGCACGCAGCAGCAACGAAGTATCCTTCGCCTCCTCGGTGTTCATCTTGCCGCTGATCTGCACACGGCCGCCGCCGATCTCTTCGCGGATCACCGGCGCAGTGACGATCTCACCCTTCCCCTTCTCGAACAGGATGATGGCCATGCGCTTGCCCACGTTCTCGCGCGTCGCTTCCTTGAACTTGCGCGCACCGACCGCATCCAGATTGATATGCACGGCAGGTTCGTTGCTGCGGCTGTCAAAACCGGGTTGAGCATCGTTGATGCGCTCGCCGGTCAGGATCACGGATTTCTTCACCAGCAGCGGGGTGCCGTCGCGATCCTTGAAGACCTCGGTGCCGAATGGAATGATCCCGCCCTCGGCATAATGGTGCTCGTCATCCACCAGACGCACTTCCAGCGTGGCGGTACGCCCCAGGATATCCTTGGCGCGCGCGGTATCCTGCACGCCCGGCAACTGCACCACGATGCGGTCGGCTCCTTGTTGCTGGATCACCGGCTCGGCCACACCCAGTTCATTCACGCGGTTGCGCAATGTCACCAGGTTCTGCTGCACGGCCGACTCCTGTATCCGAATCTGCTCTTGCTGTTTGAGATGAGCGAGCAGCAGGTATTCGCCGCCTTCCTCGCGTGCGCTGAATTCCAGCCCGCCGAAATGCTGCTTGAGTTCATCCTCGCCTTTGCCGCGCGCGCCTGCATCGCGGAATCGGGTGGTGATCGAACCGGCATCGCGGGTGACGCCCGAATAAGGAATGTTCGCCTCACGCAAAGTGCTGCGAATATCGCTGGAGGCCGATTCCAGCGCTTTGTCCAGCGCCGCTCTCATGTCGATCTGCAGCAGAAAGTGCACCCCCCCGCGCAAGTCCAGACCGAGGTACATCGGCAAGGCATTCAGGTCGGCCAGCCATTGCGGCGAGCGTGCCAGCAGGTTGAGCGCCACCATATAGTCGTCGCCAAGCTGGGCATGCAGGAGATCTTTCGCCTTGATCTGAGTATCAGTGTCGTTGAAGCGCGCCTTGACGCTGGTGGCGTCCAGCGACATGGCTTGCGGATTCAGTTGCGCCGTCTTCAGCGCCGTTTCCACCCGCGCCATCAGGGCCGCGTCAGCCTTCAGATTGGAACGCAACGGCAGCACTTGCACCGCCGGCGCCTCGCCATACAGATTGGGCAAGGCATACACCAGGCCCAGCATCAGTACGGCCAATACCAGCAGGTTCTTCCACAGCGGATAGCGGTTCATTGCGACACCTTGATTTGCGGCATGGTTGAAATGATTCAGATCGACTTGATCGTACCCTTGGGCAGGACGTTCTGCACTGCCGCTTTCTGCACCTGGACCACGACGTTATCGGCGATCTCGATCGCCACGTTGTCTTCGCCGACCTTGACGACTTTCCCGAGCACGCCGCCGACGGTGGCGACTTCATCCCCCTTCTGCAACGCCTCTATCATGGCCTTTTGCTCTTTGACGCGCTTTTGCTGCGGACGCAGGATGAGGAAATAGAAAACGGCCAGCAGGGCGACCAGAGGCAGGAACTGCATGAGGTCCCCGCCTTGCGGGGCCGCCGCTGCGCCGTCCGCATAAGCGTTGCTGATGAACATCTCGCTGATAGAAATCATAACCACTCCTGTCGAAAAATAGGGTTCAAAAATCAAAGGCGGGCATTCTATCACGGAAGACATGACTGTCTTGCTACGCACCCGCCAAGCGCAGGGGAGCTACAAACCGGCCCGCGCCCGACGGAAGCCGACCGCGAATTCGGCAAACCGGCCGTGTTCGATAGCCGCTCGCATGTTTGCCATCAGCTCCTGGTAGTAATGCAGGTTGTGGATGGAGTTCAGCCGCGCACCGAGTATTTCGTTGAGACGATGCAGGTGATGCAGATAGGCACGGCTGAAATTCCGGCAGGTATAACACGCGCAATCCGCATCCAGCGGCCGGGTATCCAGCCGGTATTGCGCATTCTTGATGCGCACGTCGCCGAAACGCGTGAACAGATGGCCATTGCGCGCATTGCGCGTGGGCATCACGCAATCGAACATGTCGATGCCATGCCCCACCGCATCCACCAGGTCATCCGGCGTCCCCACGCCCATCAGGTAGCGCGGCTTGTCCTGCGGCAATTGTGGCGCGGTATGCTGCAGGATGCGCAGCATATCTTCTTTGGGTTCGCCCACTGACAGACCGCCGATGGCGAAACCGTCGAAGCCGATGTCCATCAAACCGCGCAGCGATTCGTCGCGCAGATGTTCATGCATGCCGCCCTGCACGATGCCGAACAGCGCATTGGGATTGCCCTCATGCGCCCGTTTGCTGCGTTCCGCCCAGCTCAGCGACATGCGCATGGATTCCCCGGCCACTTTCTCGTCTGCCGGATAGGGCGTGCATTCGTCAAAGATCATCACGATATCCGAATTCAGCACGCGCTGGATGCGCATCGACTCTTCCGGCGAGAGGAAGCATTTGTCGCCATTGACCGGCGATTTGAATTCCACCCCGCCGCCGGTGATCTTGCGCAGCGGTCCGAGGCTGAAAACCTGGAAACCGCCCGAGTCGGTAAGGATGGGCCTGTCCCAGCCCATGAAACGATGCAGGCCGCCATGGGCGGCGATCACCTCCAGCCCCGGGCGCAGCCACAGATGGAAGGTATTGCCGAGCACGATCTGCGCGCCCATGTCCTTCAGTTCCAGCGGCGACATCGCCTTGACCGTACCATAAGTGCCGACCGGCATGAAGGCCGGCGTCTCCAGCTTGCCGTGCGCAAGATCCAGCGTGCCGCGACGGGCGGCACCCGAAGTGTTGTGTAAGGTGAATTTCATTGTTCTCTCTCTATCAACATCGCATCGCCATAGCTGAAGAAACGGTATTCCTGCTCCACCGCATGACGGTACGCCGCAAGCATCCTGTCCATGCCTCCGAAAGCACACACCAGCATCAGCAAGGTGGATTTCGGCAGATGGAAATTGGTGAGCAATACATCGACCACCCTGAAACGGTATCCCGGCGTGATGAAGATGGATGTCTCGCCAGCCCCCGCGGCCAACCCGCCGGCGGCCGCGGCGCTTTCCAGGGCACGCAGGCTGGTCGTTCCCACCGCGATGATCCGTCCGCCCCGGGCCCTTGCAGTCGCGATGGAATCTGCCGTAGCTTGCGGAATGCTGTAGCGCTCGCTGTGCATGACATGCTCTTCAATCCGTTCGGCCCGCACCGGCTTGAAGGTCCCCGCTCCCACATGCAAGGTCACGAAGGCAATGTTCACGCCTTTGCCGCGCAGGTCTTGCAGCATCTCCTCGCCGAAGTGCAATCCGGCTGTGGGTGCCGCTACAGCGCCGGGTTCCCGCGCAAACACGGTCTGATAGCGTTCGTCGTCCTCCGCCTCGGCAGCATGGGTAATATAAGGAGGCAGGGGCAAATGGCCATATCGCTCCAGCAGGGCAAATACCGGCTCGCCCACTTCAAAACGCAAACGAAAAAACTCGCCTTCGCGCGCCAATACCCGTACCCACAGCTTTTCGGCCAGCAACAAACGGCTGTCGGGTTTGGGTGCCTTGCTGACGCGGACTTGCGCCAGCACGTCATGCTCATCCAGCACTCGCTCGACCAGTACCTCGACCTTGCCCCCACTCTCCTTCTCGCCGAACAGGCGGGCCTTCAATACACGCGTATCGTTCAGCACCAGCAAATCATGCTCCCGCACCAATCCCTGCAGATCAGCGAATCGGCGGTCATGCAGGCCGGACTTCCCCACCTGCAACAAACGGCTCGCCCCGCGCCGGACGGGCGGATGCTGGGCGATCAATCGCTCGGGCAGAATGAAGTCGAATTCGTCAGTGCGCATGGAAATCCACTGGATGCCGGAAGAAAAACGCGCATTGTAGTTGATGAGGGGGGGCGTTTCATGGATAATTCGCGCCCTTCCCTTGCCGGGGTGATGTGGCTGGCGGACAGTATGCCGGGCTTCACCATGTCTCCTTCTGGAGACATGTCTGCGCAGGCTGACTTGCCCAGCAGGTTAAACCGCATGGCGGTGGCCGCAGCCGGAATCCGGTGCCGCACGGGAATCCACCTTTGCCGGGGTGATGGAACTGGTAGACGTGCCGGACTCAAAATCCGGTGCCTGAGAGGGCGTGGGGGTTCGAGTCCCCCCCCCGGCACCAAATTCAGCATTTGTGTCAACGCGACGATAACCAGCCGCGTTATAGGTTCCGACACAGTAGTGTCATAAACGTTTATCAACTACTCATGGAGCCTCAAATGAAACTGATGTCCACTCTGATCGCTGCCGTATTCGCTCTGGTTTCTTTCTCCGCCGTTGCTGCTGACGCTGCTGCCCCTGCCGCCGCTCCTGCTGCTGCCGCCGCTCCTGCCGCCAAGGAAGAAGCAAAGCCAGCCAAGAAAGCACACAAGGCAAAGGCAAAAAAAGCAAAGAAGTCCAAGAAAGCCAAGGCCGCTGACGCAGCTGCCAAGTAATCTGGCTTCATTCCAAAAAGGCAGGGGTGACCCTGCCTTTTTTATTTCGTTTAAAATCCCCCCATGATCTGGAAACCACATGCCACCGTCGCCGCCGTCCTCGAACTGGATGGCAAGTTCTTACTGGTGGAAGAACATACTCCGCATGGCCTGTTGTTCAACCAGCCTGCCGGGCATTGGGAACCGAACGAGACCCTGCCTGCTGGCGCAGTACGTGAAGCATTGGAAGAATCGGCCTATGAATTCGCGCCGGAATACCTGATCGGCGTCTACCGCTGGCATTCCACCGCATCCAACACCACCTATCTGCGTTTCGCCTTCGGTGGCAGCATCCTCGGCCATCACCCGGAACGCGCACTGGACAAGGGCATTGTGCGCGCCGTCTGGATGACGCTGGACGAGCTTCGCGCCACGCAAGCGCGCCACCGCAGCCCGCTGATCCTGCGCTGCGTGGAAGACTATCTTGCGGGTAAACGTTACCCCCTGGATTTGATCACCCACTATGAGTAAAGGGCACTCCCTCACCCGAACCCTCTGGGTAAAACAACTGGCCATTCGACCAGGCTGCAAAAAACCGCAGCCAACTCGCTGGCTATCCCGGAGGGAGAGGGGTCAATCGTGAAAAGCAATCGTAAAGTCACTGTCGTCGTCGGCATGTCCGGCGGCGTGGATTCCTCGGTCACTGCGCTCCTGCTGAAACAACAGGGTTATGAAGTGGTCGGCCTGTTCATGAAGAACTGGGAAGACGATGACGACAGCGAATACTGCTCCTCGCGTCAGGACCTGATCGATGCCGTCTCCGTGGCCGACACCATCGGCATTCCCATCGAGGCGGTGAATTTCGCCAAGGAATACAAGGACCGCGTATTCAGCTACTTCCTGCGCGAATACGAGGCCGGGCGCACGCCCAACCCGGACATCCTGTGCAATTCGGAGATCAAGTTCAAAGCCTTCCTCGACCATGCCATCCGCCTGGGGGCCGATGCCATCGCCACCGGACATTATGCGCAGGTGCGCGAAGCCGATGGGTTGTTCCAGCTGTTGAAAGCCAGGGATGACAGCAAGGACCAGAGCTATTTCCTGCACCGGCTGAACCAGCAGCAACTGGGCAAGGCGATGTTCCCGCTCGGGCACCTGCTCAAGTCGCAGGTACGCGACATTGCGCGCGAACACGGCCTGGCCAACCATGCCAAGAAGGACAGCACGGGCATCTGCTTCATCGGCGAACGCCCGTTCCGCGAATTCCTCAACCGTTACCTGCCCACCAAACCCGGCGACATGGTCACGCCCGAGGGCAAGGTGGTGGGACAACACATGGGCCTGTCGTTCTACACCTACGGCCAGCGCCAGGGGCTGGGTATTGGCGGTTCGCGCGAAACGAGCGGCGAACCGTGGTTCGTCGCCGGCAAGGACATGCCGCGCAACCGCCTGATCGTGGTGCAGGGTCACGACCACCCATTGCTGCTCAATTCGCAGCTCGATGCACTGGACATGCACTGGATAGGCGGCCATGCACCGGACACCGCACGCAGCTACGCCGCCAAAACCCGCTATCGCCAACAGGATGCTCCCTGTCATATCGCCCTTGCCGGTGCCGGCACTGCGCACTTCACCTTCGACGAAGCGCAGTGGGCCGTGACGCCGGGCCAGTCCGTCGTGGTGTACGACAACGAGATCTGCCTTGGCGGCGGCATCATTGAGTAAGCAGCGGGAATCCCCATGCCCATCAACCTGAGTCCCGAAACCATCCGCCTGTTGCTGATCCTCGCTGCCACCGTTGCAGCTCATGTTGTGGCACGGCTCGTGCTGCAACATGCCGAAAAAATCGCCGCCCGCACCAGCAACATATGGGATGACTCGCTGATCGAGGCCGCGCGCAGACCGCTGCCGGTCCTGATCTGGCTTGGCGGCATCTCTTTCGCGCTGCACCTGATCCATCGCCAGACCGGCGAGCAGTTGCTTGAATATATCGCCCCCATGCGCGACATCGGCATCGTGCTTTGCCTCTCGTGGTTCCTGCTCCAGCTGATCCGCGAACTGGGCGACAACGTGGTGAGCTCGCGAACCGGCATGGGAGAGGAAGCCGATCGCACCACGGTAGACGGCCTGAGCAAGGTGGCGCGCATCACCGTGATCGTCGCCGCCGCGCTGGGAGTGATGCAAACGCTGGGATTCAGCATCTCCGGCGTGCTGGCCTTCGGCGGCATGGGCGGCATCGCAGTCGGTTTCGCCGCCAAGGATCTGCTGGCGAACTTCTTCGGCGGCTTGATGATCCACCTGGACAGGCCATTCAATGTGGGCGAGACGATACGCTCACCGGACAAGCAGATCGAAGGCAAGGTGGAACACATCGGCTGGCGCCAGACCCGCCTGCGCGCCACCAATATGGCGCTGATCTACGTGCCCAATGCCTTGTTCACCTCCATCGTGGTGGAGAACCCGTCGCGCATGTCGCACCGCCGCATCCGCGAGACCATCGGCCTGCGCTATGACGACCTCGGCAAGATGGGCGCCATCGTCGCGGAAATACAAGCCATGCTGCAGAACCACCCCGATATCGATACCGGGCAGGAAACGGTAGTGGCTTTCGATCAATTCGCCGACTCCTCGATCAACCTTGTCTTCCAGGCTTTCAGCAGGCACACCAAACTGTCCCAGTTCCATGCGAGCAAACAGGACATCCTGCTGCAAATTTCCGAGATCGTTGCCAAACACGGCGCCGAGTTCGCCTTCCCCACACGCACACTGCACCTGAACCAGCCTGCTGCCTGACGCTGCGCTTTGGCATGCTTTCACGTAAAATGCGCACCTGAAACTTTTCCAGCCCATACACCATGACTCTCTCGGCACTCACCGCACTCTCCCCGCTGGACGGGCGTTACCACAGCAAACTGGAAGGTCTGCGCGGTCACTTCAGCGAATACGGTCTGATCCGTTATCGCGTGTTGATCGAGATCGAATGGCTCAAGGCGCTGAGCAACGAGGCCGGCATCAAGGAGTTGCCGCCGTTCTCCCCCGCCACCATCGCTCATCTCGTGCAACTCGTCGCGCAGTTCTCGGAAGCCGATGCGGACCAGATCAAGGCCATCGAGCGCCGCACCAATCACGATGTAAAAGCCGTCGAATACTGGTTGCGCGAGAAACTTGCCGGGATCCCCGAGACTTCCAGGGCGCTCGAATTCATCCATTTCGCCTGCACCTCGGAAGACATCAACAACCTGAGCCATGCATTGATGCTCAACCACTCGCGCGCCGAGGTGATGCTGCCCACGCTGCAGGTCCTGATCGACCGCCTGCAGCAGCTCGCGCACCAGCACGCCGACCTGCCCATGTTGTGCCGCACCCACGGCCAGACCGCCACCCCCAGCACCCTGGGCAAGGAGATGGCCAACGTGGCGTACCGCCTGCGCCGCGCCTGCCAGCGCATCGCCGACGTCGAGATCCTGGGTAAGATCAACGGTGCTGTGGGCAACTACAACGCACACTTGTCAGCCTATCCCGACGTGGATTGGGAAAGTTTTGCGAAAAAATTCGTCGAAGCGCGCGGACTGACCTTCAATCCCTACACCATCCAGATCGAGCCGCACGATTGCATGGCCGAGCTGTATGACGCCTACGCCCGTGCCAACACCATCCTGATCGACCTGAACCGCGACATCTGGGGGTACATCTCGCTCGGTTATTTCAAGCAGAAAGTGGTGGCCGGCGAAGTCGGTTCCTCCACCATGCCGCACAAGGTCAATCCGATCGACTTCGAGAACTCCGAAGGCAATCTCGGGCTGGCCAATGCACTGCTGAAGCACCTGTCGGAAAAGTTGCCGGTGTCGCGCTGGCAGCGCGACCTCACCGACTCCACCGTATTGCGCAACATGGGTGTCGCACTGGGCTATACCCTGCTGGCCTACGAATCCTGCCTGAAAGGCCTGGGCAAACTGGAAGCCAACCCGCAGCGCCTGGCGGAAGACCTGAACAACAGCTGGGAAGTGCTGGCGGAGCCGATCCAGACCGTGATGCGCCGCTACAACATCGAGAATGCCTACGACAAGCTGAAGGAACTCACGCGCGGCAAGGGCGGCATCAACAAGGACAGCCTCGCCGCCTTCATCCAGACGCTGGACATCCCCACCGAAGAAAAGCAGCGCCTGCAGGCGCTGAGCCCGCAGACCTACACCGGCAAGGCCGCGGAACTGGCAAAACGCATCTGAGTAAATTTTCGGGTCGTGCAAACAACAAGCCCCGCGTTCGCGGGGCTTTGTTCATTCAGGCTGCAGCCTGTACGGGTATCTTGTCGCGCTTGTCGATGATGCGGTTGTTCTCGTCCACATAGACCAGCGTGGGATGGTATTTCTGCAATTCC
This sequence comes from Pseudomonadota bacterium, assembly GCA_021847165.1. Taxonomy (GTDB): domain Bacteria; phylum Pseudomonadota; class Gammaproteobacteria; order Burkholderiales; family Gallionellaceae; genus Sideroxyarcus. The sequence goes on along the minus strand of JAJZUH010000002.1, from coordinate 5,395 downwards.
AGTTCGGAATAGACGGAAAATGCCGCGATGATGAGGATGTCGCCCGGGTCGGCCTTGTGCGCTGCCGCTCCGTTCACGGAGATGGTGCCCGAACCGCGCTCGGCACGGATGGCATAAGTGCTGAAGCGCTCGCCGTTGGTGACGTTGTAGATGTCGATCGCCTGATATTCCCTGATGCCGGAAGCATCCAGCAGGTCGTCGTCGATGGCGCAGGAACCCTCGTAATGCAGCTCCGACTGCGTCACGCGCACGCGGTGCAATTTGGCCTGTAGCATGGTTCGTTGCATGGTCACCTCCTCTGCCCTCTCCTCTGCCCTCTCCCGCCGATTGGCAAGGAAGCGCACGAGAAAGGCAATCTTAAACTTCCACCCAAAGTCCGGCGGGCGCGCATTATAAACGCCCCGAAATCAAAGACCAACCTCGATATTATCGATTAGCCGGGTCTTGCCCAGCCGGGCGGCTGCCAGCAAGACCAGATTGCGTTCGCCCTCTCCCGGAATGCCAAGATCGGCCTGTCTGCGCACTGCAACATACTCCACCTGCCAGCCACGCTTGGCAAGCGCCGCGCCCGCCTTTTCCTCGAGACCGGCATAACCGGTCTCTCCCTCTTTCAGGGCAATCCCCATCCCACGCAGAATTTGACTCAAAAATGCCGCTTCGGTTCGCTCTTCTGCGGACAGGTACTGGTTGCGCGACGACAGCGCCAGGCCATCCGCCGCGCGGGCAGTCTCCGCGCCAATGATCGTGATGGGCAGGTTCAGCTGGATAACCATTTGACGGATGATGGCAAGCTGCTGGTAATCCTTCTTGCCGAAGACGGCGATTTGCGGCTGCACCAGATTGAACAGCTTCAGCACCACGGTCGCCACGCCGAGAAAATGGCCGGGGCGGAAGGCTCCGCATAACTCGTTGGCGACCGGAGGCGGCTCGACGAAGACGGTCTGCTTTTCGGGATACATCTCGCCCACCGTGGGGGCGAACACCACGTCTGCCAGTCCCTCCAGCTTGGCGCAGTCGGCTTCCAGCGTGCGCGGATACTTGTCGAAGTCTTCGTTGGGGCCGAACTGCAGGGGATTGACGAAAATGCTGACCACCACGCAGGAGCCGTGCTGGCGCGCGATACGTACCAGCTCGATATGTCCTGCGTGCAGATTGCCCATGGTCGGCACAAAGGCGACCGACTGCTCGCCCGCCAGCCTTGCTCGAAGTTCGACCACGGAATGAACGAGCTGCATCAGAAGCAATGTTCCTGCGCAGGGAATGTCCCGGATTTCACTTCGGCAACGTAGTTTGCGACCGCCTGGGCGACGGAGCCCGCGCCAACCATGAAATCCTTGACGAAGCGCGCCTTCTTGCCGGGATAGATGCCCAGCATGTCGTACACCACCAGCACCTGTCCGGAACAACCGGCGCCGGCGCCGATGCCGATGGTGGGGACGGACAGCGTCGCGGTGACTTCGGACGCCAATGCCGCCGGAATGGCCTCCATCAACACGATCCCCGCCCCAGCCCGCTGCAGGGCCAGCGCATCGCGCAGCAATTTCCGGGCAGCGGCGTCGCCCTTGCCCTGCACCCGGTAACCGCCCAGCTGATGCACCGATTGCGGCGTGAGGCCGATATGCCCGCACACCGGGATGCCGCGCGTGCTGAGGAACTGCACCGTGTCGGCCATTTCTTCGCCACCCTCGATCTTGACCATGTGCGCTCCTGCCGCCATGAGCTGCACGGCATAGGCGAAAGTCTCGCGCGGACTGACTTGCGAAGTGCCGAACGGCATGTCGGCGACGATGAACGCCTGCTGCGCACCGCTCGCGACACACGCAACGTGATACGCCATCTGCTCGATGGTCACCGGCAGGGTGGTCGCGCGTCCCTGGATCACCATCCCCAGCGAATCGCCGACCAGCAGCACATCCACGCCGTTCGCTTCCATCAGGGAAGCGAAGCTGGCGTCATAGCAGGTCAGCACGGCGATCTTTTCGCCCTGGTTACGCATGGCCTGCAATGTCGTGAGCGTCTTCCGCATCAGCCCCTCTCCTCAATCCTCTCCCGCAAGCGGGTGAGGAGGCAAACGAATAAAAACAATTTCAATCCCCGCCTACGTTGAAATATTCGCGCCGCCCGCGCATCTTGCCGATGCGGTCGAGCAGCAGGTTGAAGTGATCCGCATTATCCACAAAATTCAGGTGCTCGCTATTTACCACCAGCAGCGGCGCTTCGTCGTAATGATGGAAAAACTCGCCATAACTGTCAGCCAGGCGTGCCAGGTAATCATCCTGGATCGTGCGCTCATAGCGATGCCCGCGCCTCCGCACCCGCTCGGACAGCGTGTAAGCAGGCGCTTGCAGATAAATCACCAGATCCGGCGTGGGCGCCTGCGGCGACAGGCCCTGGTAAATGGTCTGGTAGAGCTTGTATTCGTCATCGCTCAGGGTCAGGCGTGCGAACAGCGCATCCTTCTCGAACAGGTAATCGGAGACCGTGCGGCTGCGGAACAGGTCCATCTGCGCCATGTCGCGCGCCTCGTTGATGCGCTGGAACAGGAAGAACAGCTGCGTGGGCAAGGCATAACGTATCGGGTCCTGGTAGAAATTGGCCAGGAATGGGTTGTCCTGCGGCTTTTCCAGCAGCGGCTGCGCTTCGGCATGATCGGCCAGGCGCTGTGCGAGGCTGGTCTTGCCCACGCCGATGGGGCCTTCCACCACGATGTAGCGATACTTACTCAGGGACATTCCGGCAAAACCTTTCAAACATCGGCGCATGACCGTCGAACAGGCCGAGCGCCATGTGACTAAACCACCCTCTCCAGCCTCTGCTCTGCGCATTGCAGCGCCGCCTTTGCCGCCGGGCCGACTCCGGGAATCACGCAATCCGGCACGAGCTCCAGCAAGGGCTGCAACACGAATGCACGCAGATGCATCTGCGGATGCGGAATGGTCAGCCCGTGCTCATGATGCTGCAAGTCGTCGTACAGCAACAAGTCGAGATCCAGCGTGCGCGGCGCATTGCAGAATTCGCGCGTCCGGCCAAACTCGTGTTCCAGTGCCAGCAGCGCATCCAGCAAGGCACGCGGCGTCAGTCCGGTCTCCAGCTGCGCCACCGCGTTGATGAAATCCGGCTGTTCGAGATATCCCACCGGGGCGCTGCGATATAACGAGGATCTGCGCACCACCCGCAGCTGCGGCAACCGGCCCAATGCATCCAGCGCGCTCGATACCTGCGCCAGCGGATCGGCCAGATTGCTGCCCAATCCAATGAATGCCATGTGTTTCATCAGTCTATGGGCAATTCCGCCTGTGCGGCAGCGGGTTTCTTGCTGCGCCGGCGGCGTTTCTTGGGTGCGTCGCTGTCGGGCTGCAGCATCTCGGCGCGGCGCTCGTCGCCGGCATGCTGGAATTCCTCCCACCATGCCCCCAGCCCGGCATCCACCTCGCCGCTCTCGCAGCGCAACATCAGGAAATCGTAAGCGGCGCGGAAACGCGGCAATGCCAGCAGCCGGAAGGGGCGCTGGCCGCCGCGCTGCTCGAAGCGCGGCTGCAGCAGCCATAGCTCCTTCATCACCGTGTCGTACCGGCGCGGGATGGCCAGTTGCGCACGCTGCCTGTCCAATACCTCATCCATCGCCGCATGCATCGCTGCCACCGGGCGCTCGCCAGCTTCCTGCCGGCTCTTCCAGGCCGCCAGCACCTCGTGCCACAACAGGGCGGCAAACAGGAAGGCGGGCGATGCCGGCTTCTCTTCGGCGATGCGTTGATCGGTACTTTGCAGCGCCAGCATGACGAATTTCTCGCCCATCGGCTGCTCCAGGATCACGTCCAGCATCGGCAGCATGCCGTGGTGCAGCTCCATCGCGCGCAGCTTCCTGATGCAGGGCAAGGCGTGGCCGGACAGCAGCAGCTTGAGCATCTCGTCGAACAGGCGCGCTTCCGGCACGTTGCCCAGCAGCTCCTTCATCCTGGCAATCGGGGCCGCCGTGGATGGGTCCAGTTTCATGCCGAGCTTGGCGGATAGGCGTACGGCACGCAGCATGCGCACCGGGTCTTCGCGGTAGCGCACTTCCGGGTCGCCGATCATGCGCAGGGTGTTGGCGCGGATGTCGGCATAGCCGTTGTGGTAATCGAAAATCTCCTGCGTGGAGGGGTCATAGAACAGCGCATTCGCGGTGAAGTCGCGCCGCGCCGCGTCCTGCTCCTGGTCGCCGAACTCGTTGTCGCGCAGGATGCGCCCGTGCTCGTCGGTTTCCGCATCTTCCGCATCGATCGCGCGGCGGAAGGTGGAAACCTCCACCGTCTCCTCGCCGAACATCACATGCACCAGGCGGAAGCGCCGGCCGATGATGCGCGCACGACGGAACACCCGCTTCACCTCCTCCGGCGTGGCGTCGGTGGCAACGTCGAAATCCTTGGGCTGGCGGTCCAGCAACAGGTCGCGCACCGCACCGCCAACCACGAAGGCCTTGAACCCGGCAGCCTGCAGGCCGTCGGTCACGCGGCGTGCGCCGTAACTGATGCCATCCCGGCTAACCTTGTGTATTTCATAGGGAATCACGTGCGCCGCTCCCGCCGTACGCGCCGGAGCAGTCTTACCGAATACCCGCTTGATCAGTCTTTTTATCATCGTCAGAAAAGTTGAAATCGCCGCGTTGATGCGGCGACAGGCGGGATTATACACCGCCCCCCCTCAGGACCTTCCGTTCTGCGGTCATGTCAAGAACTCATATCCGAGATTTGCCATGACCGCCCCCTATCCAACTTTCCCCCGCGAACGGGGGAAAGGGCACTCGAATCGCTACGCGAGTTTCGAACTACCGCAGGGAAATGACCGGCCAGCCGTGCTTTTCGGCATGCGCGCGCAAGGTCGCATCGGGATCGACGGCGACCGGGTGCAGGACCTTGGACAGCAGCGGCAGGTCGTTCAGGGAATCGCTATAAAACCATGTTTCCTCGAAACTTTCCCAACTCCAGCCGTGGCTGGACAGCCAATTTTCCATGCGCACCACCTTGCCTTCGCGAAAGCTCGGGATCCCGGCGACATTGCCGGTGAACTCGCCGTCGTTCTCCTCCGGCTCGGTCGCGATCAGGTGCGCCACGCCAAAGGCGCGCGCGATGGGAGCGGTCACGAAGCTGTTGGTAGCGGTGACGATCACGCACACATCGCCTGCCAGCTGGTGCCTGGCCACCAGGTCGCGCCCCTTTTCCCCCATCATCGGGTGCACCTTGCGGCGCATGAATTCCTCATGCCACTCGTCCAGCAGCTTGCGCGCATGGCGCGACAGGGGCTTGAGCTGGAAATCGAGGAACTCGCCGATATTCAGCGTGCCTGCCTTGTATTGTTCATAGAACGCAAGGTTCTTTGCCTCGAACAGCTCGCGGTCGAGCACGCCCTGCTCGATCAG
>JAJZUH010000137.1 GCA_021847165.1 Pseudomonadota bacterium | reverse complement strand
TCCACCAAGGTAAAGCCGGCCTGAGATAAAACGGAATGTGTTTTGTGCGATCGCATGATGCTAACCCCCGGCAATGTTGGCAATGGCGGTATAGCTGTGCGCATCCCCGCCGGGCGTCTGCCAGTTGATGGTGACTGTATATTGGATTCCCGATTGTGCCGTGATCCGCCTTCCATTGGGCAGCATGGAAGAAATATCGGTGCCGGGAGCCGGTTCGACATAGGTCGTGTAACCCGGCCTGGTTGGATCGGGGTCGGCCCATATCTGCCCGATTCTTTGCTGGGCGATATCGCTGGCGTCGGTGCGGAATTTCGCATCGGAAGTGTTGGTGACCATGTTGGCCTGCATGCCGACGATGCCCAGCACGCCGATGGAAAAGATCAGGATGGCGATCATGGCCTCTATCAGCACAACGCCTTGTTGTGCCGATTTTGGTGAAGAGATACTTTGCCTGAACATGTTTTTTCTCCTGTTCGATCAGCAACTGCTCGATGAGGTCGAGGCTGCTGCCGGGTCGCACATCTTGATGATGTTACTCGGGAGCAGAATTTCGACCTGCAGGCTCTTGGTCCCTCCCGCGGCGTTAACACCCACAGTGGTGAAGGGAGTTGCAGGCACGGCAGCACCGGTAGCGGGAACTACAGTCCCCGGATTGGTGAGCAAGGCATTGCCAAAGCTGTTGAAAGTGACGGTCGTCGAGCCTGTGGGCGTTACTGTCAGCGATACGGCAGTGGAGCCTTCGTTGCTGAGCCGCGAGTCGATTCCCGAGGCGGGCGAAATCGTATAGACATACCACGAGGAGTCCTGCGGCGCCGCCATGGATAGGCTGAAGGCGACATTGGTATTCCGTGCAACGGCTTCGGCTCGTGCGCGTTGCAGTCCGTTCGAGATCGATTCGGCCGCATTGCGAATCTGCGAGTTGATCATCCAGGTTCGGAAATTGGGCACGGCAATCGCCGCCAGAATGCCAATGATCAGAATGGCGACCATCATCTCGACCAGCGAGAAGCCGAACTGCTTCAATTTTGCATAAGGGCTCAACACGAGCCTCCCTTGTTGGAAATCCAGCACGCAGGATTGCCTGTCCATCCGGCGCGGGTGACCGTGGTTGCCTTGGCATTGCTCTGGTCGATGGTAAAGGTGAAACCTGTCATGGATTGGTCGCCGGTTGCGGCGTTGCCGCCCGCAGCCTGTATGAGATAAGTGGTCGATGTCAGGTTCGCGGTCGGGCAGGTGAACGTGAAATAGCGGCTGCTGGCCGTGTCTGCGGCGCAAGGTCCACCGACGCCGTCTGCACCGACATAGGTGCGGTTATCCTGAAACCATTGTTCCATGCGTATGCGTTTATTGGCCAGGTTCGACTTGGCGTCGGTGAACTTGCTGCGAGTCATATAGTCCTGATAGGCCGGCAATGCTACCGATGCTAATATGCCGATGACGACAACGACGATCATCAGTTCGATCAGGCTGAAGCCTTTTTGCAGTTTCATGTTGCGCTCCCGAATTTTGTGTAGCGAAAGTTAGAGCAGGTTAAGTCGGTATGCCTAGACAAAACCGATGAGTGGCCATTTGGGCAGACCAGTGGCAACGGGAAGGGTGATTTTGAAGTTTGAATTCATAGTGATAGGTGCTGGTGCCGTGGGTTTGGCGACGGCGGCTGGATTGTTGCGGCAAGGGGCCGCAGTGACCGTGCTGGAACGGGCGGCGAGCGGGCGCGAATCCTCCTGGGCGGGCGGCGGGATACTGTCCCCGCTTTGCCCGTGGGACTATCCGGAAGAGGTGAATCGTCTGGCATTGCGCGGCATGCGGCTGTTCGGCGATTTTGCCGGGGAATTGCAGCATGCGACTGGCATCGACCCGGAATATCGGCGCTGCGGCATGCTGGTGCTGCCGCCGTTCGATCGGGACCGCGCCAGGCAATGGTGTACCGCGCATGGGTTCGGGGCAGAGGTGCGCAGCGAGGGGCTGTTCCTGCCGGATATCGCGCAGGTGCGCAATCCGCGTTTGATGCAGGCCTTGCGCGCGCGGGTCGAACAGCTGGGCGGGCGCATCGTCGAAGGGTGCGCGGTCGACAGGATCGTGGCAGAGGCCGGGCGGGTCGGGCATCTGGCGACGGCGCAAGGGGATTTCAGCGCAACGGCTTATATAGTGACCGCCGGTGCATGGAGCAGGGTTCTGCTGGGCGAACATGCTCTGCAAGCCGACATTAAACCGATACGCGGGCAGATGCTGCTGTTCAAGTTCGATGCGCCTCCCCTGCCGCACATCGTGCTGCAAAAAGACCTGTACCTGATTCCGCGCCGCGACGGCCACCTGCTGGTGGGCAGTACGCTGGAAGATGCCGGGTTCGACAAGAGCACGACCGGGGAGGCGCGCGCGATGTTGTTGCAGCGGGCGATCGCGTTGCTGCCGGTCTTGCGTGGCATGCCGGTCATCCAGCACTGGGCCGGCCTGCGCCCGGGTTCGCCAGGCAATATTCCGACCATCGGGCGCCATCCGCAGTTGTCCAACCTGTACATCAACAGCGGCCATTTCCGCTATGGCGTGACCATGTCGCCCGCCAGCGTGGAGGTGCTGTTGAATGCGATCAACGGAACGCCGCAACCGTTCGATGTCTCTCCCTATCTTTGGCGTTAAGCGTTGCCGCCAGGATGGCTATCCGCTTATAATCCGCGCCGGAACGCCGATGTAGCTCAGTTGGTAGAGCAACGCACTCGTAACGCGTAGGTCACCAGTTCGATTCCGGTCATCGGCACCATTCTTCAGTTTCACCACGGCAGCGAACAGTCAGGAGCAGCAATGACTTTCCCGCAACTCGGCAAGACCTCTTCGCACTACCTGAAAATCGCACTCATTGTCGTCATCGTTCTCGCCCTGGTGGGCGGTATCGCATATCTCGCGCGCAGCAAACCCGTGCCGGTGGTACTGCAAAAGGTGGAGCGCGGCACGGTGGAGGCATCGGTCAGCAATACCCGCGCGGGTACGGTGAACGCCTGCCGCCGCGCCAAGATGTCGCCGCCCGCCGGCGGGCAGATCTCCGGGTTGCTGGTGAAGAAAGGGCAGCGCGTGCGCAAGGGGCAGGTGCTGCTGGAGTTGTGGGATAACGATCTGCATGCGCAGGAAAGACTGGCGCAGGAACAGCTGAAGACGTCGGTCACGCGCGTGCAGGAGGTGTGTACGCTGGCCGAAGCGGCGCAGCGCGAGGCGGATCGTTCGCAAGAGCTGAAGAACAAGGGATTCATCTCCTCGCAGCTCCTGGATAAGGCGGTGAGCGATGCCGCCTCGCGCAAGGCATCCTGCGAGGCCGCGCGCACGGATATCGAGCAGAGCAAGTCGCGTATCGCGCTGGCCCGGGCAGGGCTGGAGCGCATGGTGTTGCGGGCGCCGTTCGACGGCGTGGTGGCCGACATCAGCGGCGAACTGGGCGAATACGCGACGCCGTCTCCTCCCGGCATACCGACCTTGCCGGCCATCGACCTGATCGACGACAGCTGCATGTACGTGAGCGCCCCCATCGACGAGGTCGACGCATCCAAAATCAAGGTCGGGCAGTTCAGTCGCATCACGCTGGATGCGATCAAGGGGCGCACTTTCGGCGGCAAGGTCAGGCGCATCGCACCGTATGTGCTCGACCTGGAGAAGCAGGCGCGCACAGTCGAAGTGGAAGTCGAGTTCGACAAGCTGGCCGACGAGGACAACCTGCTGGTGGGGTACAGCGCCGATGTGGAGATCGTGTACGACACCCGCGAGCACGTGTTGCGCATCCCCGCCCAGACGCTGCTGGAAGGCAATCGGGTGCTGCGTTACGGCAGCAACGGCGTGCTGGAAGAACGCAAGGTGACCACCGGCCTGTCCAACTGGGAATACGCCGAGGTGCTGTCGGGCCTGGACGAGGGCGACCGCATCGTGTCTTCGCTGGACCGGCCGGGGGTGAAGGCGGGCGCGAAGGTCGTGCCTGAAGATTCCAAGCCGTCGAAATGATCGAACTGCAGAACGTCTGCCGTACCTTCACCGTCGGCGACCAGCAAGTCACCGCGCTGCGCGATGTCAACCTGCGCCTCGATGCGGGCGAGTACCTCTCCATCATGGGGCCGTCCGGCTCCGGCAAATCCACCATGCTGAACATGCTCGGTCTGCTCGACCGGCCGACTTCGGGCACCTATCTGCTGGACGGGGGCAACGTCACCGACCTGAACGACGAACAGCAGGCGCGCGTGCGCCGCGAAAAGATCGGCTTCGTGTTCCAGTCCTTCCATCTGGTGCCGCGCCTCACCGCCGCGCAGAACGTCGAGCTGCCGCTGATCCTGGCGGGCGTCCCCGCCGAAGTGCGCAAGGCGCGCGTGCAGGTGCTGATGCGGAATTACGGCCTGTCGGATCGTGCCGACCATAAGCCCGACCAGCTCTCGGGCGGCCAGCGCCAGCGCGTGGCCATCGCGCGTGCCACGGTAATGAATCCCACGGTGTTGCTGGCCGACGAGCCCACCGGCAACCTGGATCGCACCACCGGCTGGGAGGTGCTGAAACTGCTGGAAGGGCTGATGGAGCAGGGCATCACGCTGGTGGTGGTGACGCACGATGCCGAGATCGGTGCACGCGCGCAGCGCAATATACACATGCTGGACGGTCGCATCGTTTCCGACGAACAGCGGGCAAAATGAAACTCGCCGACACCTTTCAGTTCGCATCCGACAGCCTGCGCGGCAGCCCGACGCGCACGCTGCTGATGATGCTGGCGATGTCCATCGGCGTGGCCGCCGTGGTGGTGCTCACCGCACTGGGCGAAGGCGCGCGCCGCTACGTGGTGAACCAGTTTTCCTCGCTCGGCACCAACCTGGTCATCGTGTTGCCGGGGCGTACCGAAACCGCAGGCATCGGGCCGGGCCTGATGTCGGGGCAGACGCCGCGCGACATCACGCTGGACGACGCACAGGCCTTGCTGCGCAGCCGCGCCATCAAGCGCATCGCGCCGCTGACGGTCGGCTCGGCCACGCTGTCGCGCGGTGCGCTGAATCGCGAGGTCGTGGTGGCCGGTTCCACTGCCGACTTGCTGGAAGTGCGCCACATGAGCATCGGTATCGGCCGGTTCTTACCGGCGGGGGATATCCAGGAAGGCGCGTCGGTGTGCGTGCTCGGCAACCAGATGAAGCAGGAACTGTTCGGCAACGAGCAGGCCGTGGGGCAGTGGGTGAGGCTGGGCGACCGGCGTTTCCGCG
>JAJZUH010000136.1 GCA_021847165.1 Pseudomonadota bacterium | reverse complement strand
GCCGCCTGGCGCATGTCGGTGACCACCGGCGCCAGCAGGTGCGGGATGCCTTCATAGACGGAAAGCTCCAGCATCTTGGGATCGACCAGCAGCAGGCGCACCTGCTTGGGCGTGGACTTGTACAGCAGGCTCAGGATCATGGCGTTGATGGCCACCGATTTGCCGGAACCGGTGGTACCGGCCACCAGCACATGCGGCATCTTGGCCAGGTCGGCCACCACCGGCTTGCCGGAAATATCCTTGCCCATCGCCATGGTCAGCGGCGAATTCATCTCGGCATACACCTGCGAACCGAGGATCTCGGACAGGTGCACGATCTGGCGCTTCGGGTTGGGCAGTTCCAGTGCCATGTAGGCCTTGCCGGGGATGGTCTCGACCACGCGGATGCTCACCACCGACAGCGCGCGCGCCAGGTCGCGCACCAGATTGACGATCTGGCTGCCCTTCACGCCGACGGCGGGATCGATCTCGTAACGCGTGATGACGGGGCCGGGATAGGCGCCAACCACCTTGACCTCGACGCCGAAATCCTTGAGCTTGCGCTCGATCAGGCGCGAGGTGAATTCCAGCGTTTCGGCGGAAACCACTTCGACCTGCTGCTTCGCTTCATCCAGCAGGTGCAACGGCGGCAGGTCCGAGTCCGGCATCTCGGCGAACAGCGAGACCTGCTTCTCCTTTTCCACGCGCTTCGAACGCGGCACTTCGTAGACCGGCATCTCGATGTGGATGGGTTCGTGCTCTTCCACGCGTTTCTTTTCCTCTTCCACCACCACGCTGCGTTCCTGCATCGCCTGCGCGCCGATGCGCTTGTCCTGCCGGATCTGCCAGGTATTGCGCGCCCACAGCCAGCCGTTCTCCAGCATGCCGCCCAGCCAGTCGGCGAACCGGAGCCAGGACAAGCCGGTATAGAGACTGAAGCTGACCACCATCAGCGCCAGCAGGAACAGGGTGGCGCCGGTGAATCCCAGCGCGTGCGACAGCGCGCCGCCCAGCACCGCCCCCAGCATGCCGCCGGGAGCCAGCGGCAAGGCGACCTTCCAGGTGTAGAGGCGCAACGCTTCCAGCGCGCTGCTGGAAAACAGCAGCACGCCGAAACCGAGCAGCGAGACCCACAAGGCGCGCTGGTCGAACAGGCTGTCGGCACGCATGCGGCGATAGCCCGCCCACACCCGCTGCAGCATCAGCGTGACCCACCACCAGGCGGAGAACCCGAACAGGTAGAGCATCACGTCGGCCAGCCATGCCCCCAGCACGCCGCCGGGGTTGTGCGTGGTCGCGCCGCTGGCGCTGTGCGACCACGACGGATCGGCACGATCGAAGCCGAACAGGATGAGGATGAGATAGAGCGCGACGGCGACCAGCAGCAGCCAGCGCGATTCGCGCAGCAGGCCGAGCAGCCTTTCCGGCAAAGGCGGGCGGGGACTTGCGGGCAGCGCCATCAATGGCCCTCGGAATCGTTGGGGGCGGGCGGCAGGAATCCCAGGCGGCGCGCCGCACTGACGGCTTCCAGGCGCGAATTGACGTGCAAGGCCTGGTAAACGGCGGCCGTATGGATCTTCACGGTGCCCTCGGCCAGGTTCATTTTCTTGGAGATCTCCTTGTTCGCCATGCCGGCGGCCAGATTGGTCAGCACTTCGAGCTGACGCGAAGTGAGGCCGAACTTGGCGGCGCGCTGCGCGCGCCGGTTCGCCAGCGTCTCGCCCTGATCGACGTTGTTCACCGCCTGCTGCAGCAGTTGCGGCGGCAGGTAGACGCCGCCTTCGAGCACCATGCGCAGCGCCGACAGCATGAGCTTGCTGGAGGACATCTTGGAGATGAATCCCATCGCGCCCGATTCCATCACGCTTTCGATGTCGTCGCGATGGTCCGAACCGGAGACCACCACCAGCGGGATGTCGGGGTGGCGCAGATGGAAGAACTGGATGGACGGAACGCCTTCGCTGCCGGGCATGTTCAGGTCGAGCAGGGCCAGGTCCGTATCGGGATTGTCATGCACCAGTTGCAGGGCATCCTGAAAATTCCCAGAATCCAGTATCTCGACTTCGTCAGCCAGCTGCTGCAGCACATAGCGCATGCCATCGCGAAACAACGCGTGGTCATCCGCCATCAACACCTTTATCTTCATCTTGCACCTCTCCGACCCATGGCACTCGTAATCATATCACTCCGGGCAGGGGTTTCTAGCTCTCGCCGTGCAGCGCGAAATACATCATCGCCCGCAAGCGCATGGGTGCGATGGGTTTGTGCAGCAGGATCGCGCCGCTCGCATGGATTTCGTGCAGCGTCTCGCTGGCGGTATCGCCGGTCAGCACCACCGCAGGCAAGGCTTCCCCCCAGGTCGCGCGCATCTGCCGGATGACCTGAATGGCGGTCGTCCCATGGGGCAGGCGGTAATCGCACAGCAGCAGGTCCGGCCTGGCCTGGGCAATGTCCAGCTTGCGTATCACATCCTCCGCGTATTCTCCCGCCACCACCCTGCAGCCCCATTGTTCCATGAGGTCGGTCGCAACATCGCGGATGTCCCGGTCGTCTTCCACCAGCGCCACCACGCTGCCGCTCAGGTCGTATTGGGAATGCGCGGTGACGAAAGGCTGCGCCAGGTTCTCCGCACTGCCTGCCGGGACCTCGAAGCTGAACACCGATCCGATGCCGGGCTGCGAACTGACCGTCACCTCGCATTCCAGCAGCTCCTCGATCCGGCGCACGATGGCCAGGCCCAGCCCCAGTCCCTTGCGGCGGTCCCGGTGCGGATTGTCGGCCTGGTAATATTCCTCGAAGATATGCGGCAATATCTCCGCCGCGATGCCGATGCCGGTATCCGCGATTTCCAGCACGACCTTGTCCGGCAGGCTGCGGCAGCGCACCTCCACACTACCGCTATGACTGTAACGGATGGCATTGGAGATCAGGTTGCGCAGCATGCGTTCGAGCAGGAACGGATCGCTGTAGATCACCGCGGCGCATCCCCCCCGCGGGTCGCATTCGCCCTGCAGGCAGACGGGCAGGCGGAAATCCAGCCCTTTCGCCTGGGCCAGCGGGGCAAAATCGCCGTACAGCCGGTCGAACAGGCTGCCCAGCATGAAATGCTGTTTGCGCGGCTCGACGATACCGGCATCCAGGCGCGACACGTCCAGCAGGTCGTCGAACATGTCGACCAGCGCATTGACGGATTTGCCGATCTGTCCGGCCAGTCGCACTGTCTCCTTTTCCCTGGCCGTATCCTGCAAGGCGTCGGAGAACAGGCGCAACGCCTGCAACGGCTGGCGCAGGTCGTGGCTGGCGGTGGCGAGGAATTTCGACTTGGTCTGGCTGGCCTGCTCGGCAAGCTGGCGCGACGCTTCCGCTTCGCGCTTGCGTGCAATCAGCGCTGTGACCAGGATCTCGTTCTCGAAACGGCGCCGCTGCGACTGTTCGAAGGTGCGGATCAATTCCAGCGCCGACTTGAGCACGAAAACGCAGAACATGCCCAGCATCACGGACAATATCCAGTGCGTGGTATCGTTCTCCCAGGCCAGCCTGCCCAGCAGCGGCAGGATCATGCCGATGAGGTAGATGAACAATGAGGGAGGATGGAACGGGTTGCTGGTCGCCGCGCCCGCCGCTATGCCCATCGCCACGCAGATCAGCAGCGCCTGGTAAGCCAGGTCGCCGGGAACGAACATCAGCACCCCGGCGCTGCCCCAGGTGAGCGAGACCATTGCCGTCAACTGCCTGAACTTGCGGTCCCAGTACAGGTTCTCGGCGACATCCCTGGTCTGCTTGCGATGGCGAAACCAGACGTAATATTCGATGGCATGCACGCAAAAGACCGCCGCCAGCCATGCCTGCAGATTGCCGTGCGCAACCTTGTCCCACATCAGCATCACCAGCAGGGGCGCCAGCGCAAGTTGCGTGACCACCATCAGCGGATAGCTGTGGAGGCGCGCGCGAATCTGCTCGGCGCGGATCGGCAGGTTGACTTCGTCTATCTCGAAGCGCAGCAGATCGAGCAGCGGGTTCATTTGAATGCCAGCAATATTCTGACGTCCTGCACCCAGGAATCCGCATGCTGCCAGAAGGGCGCCAGCAGGACCGGCTGGCCTCGGGGTGCGATGAAATAGGTTCCGGCCGTATGATCCAGGTCGTAGCCGCCGTTCTTGTTCGGGTGCTTCTCGTAGGTCACGCCGAACGCCTGCGCCGCCTGCGCGGTCGCGGCACTGTCGCCATACAGGCCCTTGAAGGTGGGATAGAACGCGGCCGGATATTTCGCCAGCAATTCCGGCGTGTCGCGCTCGGGATCGAGCGTGACGAACAGCACCTGCACCCGGTCGGCATCCTTGCCCAGCAGGCGCATCATGTGCGCCAGGTCGGCGAGCGTGGTCGGGCACACCTGCGGGCAGTGGGTATAACCGAAGAACAGCACCACCACCTTGCCGCGGAAATCGGCCAGGCTGACCGGCTTGCCGGCCGCATCGTTGAGGTGGAAATCCGCATGCGCATACTTCGCCGTCACGTCGCCCGCCTGGAACGGGGAAGGCAATGTCTGCTCGCCGCACGAGGCCAGCACGGGCAACAACAGAATCAGGAGAAATCTATACAGGTACATGACAGCTGCCGCTCCATCCGTTTACGTAGAAGGTATAGCCGACCTTCGCCAGGCCATACACCCCGAACACCATCACCAGCAGCCCCGCCGACAGCCGCACGCGCGGCGATTGTACCCAGTTTCTGGCGCTTTCCCAGAACAGCCCGATCGCCAGCAGGTTGGGCAAGGTGCCCAGCCCGAACGCGGCCATGATCAGCGCCCCCTGCGCGGCACTGCCGCTGGCCAGGGCGGTGACGAGCACGCTGTACACCAGCCCGCACGGCAGCCAGCCCCACAGCGCCCCCAGCGCCAGGGCGCGCGGCACGGTGTTCACCGGCAGCAGGCGGGTGGTGCAGGGCTGCAGGCGTTTCCACAGGCCGGCGCCGGCCTGCTCCAGGCGCCGCACCGCGCCCCATAATCCGGCCAGATACAGGCCCAGCAACACCAGCATCGAACTCGACAGCAGGAACAGCAGGTGTTGCACCGGCACCGCATCGCGCATCAGCAATCCTGCCTGCCCGACGGCACCGACCAATGCCCCCGCCGCGGCATAGCTGGCGATGCGGCCGCCGCTGTAGGCGAGATGGAACGGCCAGCGCGGACTGTCTGCAGGCACCTGCGAGGTGAATACGCCGACGATGCTGCCGCACATGCCGAGGCAATGCACACCGCCGAGCAGGCCGACCAGCAACACCGCGATGAGACTGAATTCAACCATCGATCTGTTTC
>JAJZUH010000135.1 GCA_021847165.1 Pseudomonadota bacterium | reverse complement strand
CCAGCGCTTCGTCGTGCGTGACCAGGATCAGCGTCGTGCCCTGCGCGCGGTTGAGTTCCAGCATCAGCTCGATGACCTGCGCGCCAGTGGCGGCATCCAGATTGCCGGTAGGCTCGTCGGCAAAGAGAACCTTGGGCTGGGTGACGAACGCCCGGGCCAGCGCGACGCGCTGCTGTTCGCCGCCGGAAAGGTGTTTGGGCACATGGTGCATGCGCGCAGCAAGGCCGACCTGCCGCAACGACACCTCGGCACGCTGGCGCGCATCCTTTGCGCCGGCCAGTTCCAGCGGCAGCATGACGTTCTCCAGCGCATTCAGCGCGGGCAACAGCTGGAACGACTGGAACACGAAGCCCGCCAGTTCGCCGCGCAGGCGGGCGCGGCCGTCCTCGTCCAGCGCAAACAGGTCAACGCCATGCAGCAATACCTTGCCGCCGGTCGGGACATCCAGTCCGGCCAGCAGGCCGAGCAAGGTGGATTTGCCGGAACCCGATGCGCCGACGATGGCCAGGCTTTCGCCTGCCGCGACATCGAAGGTGACATCGTGCAGGATGGTGAGCGGACTATCGCCACTCAAGACTTGCTTGGTGAGCCCAGCTGCTTGCACAATCGACGCCATGAAGACCTTCCTGAAAATCGTTTTGCTGATCGCCGCATTGGCGCTGTCCGCGACCGCATCGGCGGCGAAGAACATCCTGGTGTTCGGCGACAGTTTATCAGCCGGCTATGGAATTGCGCGCGATGATTCATGGGTAAGTTTATTGCAGCAGGAACTGAAGAAAACACACCCGCAGTTCGAGGTGGTGAATGCGAGCATCAGCGGAGAAACGACGGCAGGCGGGCTGCGCCGCATCGGCAAGGCATTGCAGGAACACCATCCTGAGATCGTGATCGTCGAGCTGGGGGCGAACGACGGACTGCGCGGCAGCAATCTCGCCGAAACGGAAAGGAACCTGGACGAGATCATCGGGCAGACGCAAAAGGCCAATGCCAAGGTGCTGCTGCTCGGCATCCGCTTGCCGCCGAACTATGGCCCCGACTACACCAGGCAGTTCCGCATCCTCTATCCGAGACTGGCGAAAAAACACGGCATCGCGCTGGTTCCCTTCATGCTGGAAGGGGTTCTGCCGGAACAGTTCCAGGCCGACAATCTGCATCCGAATGCCGGGGCACAACCGGGTATCATGCGCCATATCCTGCGCTCACTGATGCCCCTACTCGACTGATGCCCAATCACCTCGCTCACGAAACAAGCCCCTACCTGCTGCAGCATGCCGACAATCCGGTGGATTGGCACCCGTGGAATGCCGAGGCGCTGCAACTCGCGCGCGAACAGGACAAACCCATCCTGCTCTCCATCGGCTACTCGGCATGCCACTGGTGCCATGTGATGGCGCACGAGTCGTTCGAGGATGCATCCGTCGCTGCGGTGATGAACGAACTTTTCGTCAATATCAAGGTGGACAGGGAAGAACGTCCCGACCTCGACCAGATCTACCAGAACGCGCACCACCTGCTTTCGCGCCGCAGCGGCGGCTGGCCGCTGACCATGTTCCTGGCACCGGACGGCACCCCGTTCTACAGCGGCACCTATTTCCCCAGACAGGCGCGCTACGGATTGCCCGGATTTCCCGACCTGTTGTCGCGGATCGCCGCAGCCTACAAAGAGAACCGCAACGAGCTTGCCGCGCAGAGCAAACAGCTCATCGCCCAGCTCGCCGCCTTTCAACCCGAGAAAAGCGCGACGGACATCGCACTCGATGTGACCCCCATCGGCTTGGCAGTGCAGCAGCACAATGAGGATTTCGACCCGGTGAACGGCGGCTTCGGCGGCGCCCCCAAGTTTCTGCATCCCGCCGAACTTGACCTGCTGCTGCGTCAGGCACATGCCGGGCACGACGACCGGACCCGCCATACGGCCCTGTTCACCCTGCAGCAGATGGCGCTGGGCGGCCTGTATGACCAGCTCGGCGGCGGTTTCTGCCGCTACAGCGTGGATGCGGAATGGAACATCCCGCATTTCGAGAAGATGCTCTACGACAACGGCCTGCTGCTCGGCCTGTATTGCGACGCGTGGCTGAGCAGCAGCGTCCCTTTCTTCGCCGGCATCGTGGATCAGACCGCCGCCTGGGTGATGCGCGAGATGCAGTCGCCGCAAGGAGGTTATTACGCATCGCTGGACGCCGACTCCGAGCACGAGGAAGGCAAGTTCTATGTATGGCAGCGCAATGACATCCGCGATGTGTTGAGTGCCGATGAATATGCGCTCGTCCAGCCATATTACGGCCTGGACAGCACGCCCAATTTCGAGAACCACGCCTGGAACCTGCGCGTGTCGCAGCCGCTGAGCGAGATAGCGCAGAAACTCGGGTTAGCCGAAGAACAGGCGGTCACGCTGCTCGCCTCGGCAAAGGCAAAACTGTTCGCCGCACGCGAACAGCGCATCCGCCCCGGCCGGGACGAAAAGATACTCGGCAGCTGGAACGGCCTGATGATCGCCGGCATGGCGAAAGCCGCGCGCATTTTCAGGCGCGAGGACTGGCTGCATTCGGCACAACAGGCGATGGATTTCGTGCATGCCACCCTGTGGCAGGATGGCAGGCTGCTGGCCACGCACAAGGACGGCAAGACGCACCTGAACGCCTACCTGGACGACCACGCCTGCCTGCTCAATGCAGCGCTGGAACTGATGCAAACGGAATATCGCCCCGCCGATATGGACTTTGCCTTACGGCTCGCCGATGCGCTGCTGACGCGTTTCGAAGACCGCGAGAACGGCGGCTTCTTCTTCACCAGCCACGACCACGAGGCACTGATCCAGCGCAACAAGACCGGCCAGGACAACGCCACGCCGTCCGGCAACGGCATCGCTGCACAGGCTCTGCTGCGGCTGGCAGAGCTGACCGGCGACATGCGCTACGCGGAAGCAGCCGAACGCTGTCTGAAGCTGTTCTTCCCGTTCATGCAACGAGCCGCCGCTCATTTCAGCAGCCTGTGCACGGCGCTGGAGGCCGCCGTGCAACCGCCGTCCCTGCTGGTGTTGCGCGGAGCGGAAAAGGAAACAGCCGCCTGGCGGGCGGCTGTGGCGGCCGAATACCGGCCGGGATTGATGTGCATCGCGCTGACGGGGACCGAGGCCGGCTTGCCCCCGCCGCTGGACAAACCCGATCACGCCCTCACCACCGCCTGGCTGTGTCACGGCACGCAATGCCTGCCGCCGATCACCAGCCTGGCCGCATTGCTCGCTGCCTTAGCGTAGCGTGACGCCGCCCATCTGGGCACCGAAACCGGGAAAGGCGCTCGCCACGCCCGCACCGAACTTCTTGGCCAGACGGTCTGCAAGCCCTTCGTGGGTGGTGAAGTCGACGACGTTTTCCGCCTTGATCACATCGCGCGCCACCGAATCCACGCTGCCGATATCATCTGCCAGCCCCATCTGGATGGCCTTGTCGCCGGTCCAGAACAGCCCGCTGAAAGTCTCCGGCGTCTCCTTCAGGCGCTTGCCGCGGCCCTGCTTGACCACATCGATGAATTGCATGTGGATGTCCTCCAGCATGTTCCGGGTGAATTCCTCATGCTTTGGGTTTCGCGGCGAAAAGGGATCCATGAATCCCTTGTTCTCGCCCGCCGTCATCAGACGACGCTCCACGCCGAGCTTCTGCATGGTGCCGGTAAAACCGAAGCCATCCATCAGCACGCCGATGGAGCCCACGATGCTGGCCTTGTTGACGAAGATCTTGTCCGCCGCTGCCGCGATGTAATACCCGCCGGAGGCGCACATGTCTTCCACCACCACATACAGCGGGATATCGGGATGCAGGGTCCGCTGGCGGCGGATCTCGTCGTTCACCAGTCCGGCCTGCACCGGGCTGCCGCCGGGGCTGTTGCAGCGCAGCAGCACGCCCACCGTGTTCTTGTCCTTGAAGGCATCCTGCAGGCTGCCGATCAGATTGTCGGCATTCGCGTTGCTGTCGGCCGAGATCACCCCGGTCAGCTCGATCAGTGCCGTATGTTTGCCGGTCAACGAACCATCGACCTTGTCCCCGCTCCAGTTCATGACCAGGTACAGCAGGAAAAACAGGTAACCGAAGGTCAGCACCTTGAAGAATATCCCCCAGTGCCGCGCGCGACGCTGTTCCTGAATGGCGGACAGCGCCAGCTTCTCCAGCACGCCGCGCTCCCAGCTGTTGTTGCTTTCTTCTGACATATCTTTTCACTCCTTCACTAAATTCTTCAGGCGTTGGCCCTGAACCATGCGCGCAACCCGGCAAAATCGTCCAGCAGGGCGATCGGCTTCAATTCGCGCAGCTGGCCCTCGGGATGGGCGCCATGCGTTACGCCGATGGCATCGACCCCGGCATTGATCGCCATCTGCAGATCGTGCGTGGTATCGCCGACCATCAGGGTGCGCTCCGGCGGTACATCCAGTTCGTCCATGATCTCCAGCAGCATGGCCGGATGCGGTTTGGAAAAGGTCCGGTCCGCCGTGCGCGTGGCATGGAAATATTCCCCCATCCCCGTCGATTCCAGCGCGTGATCCAGCCCGTTGCGATTCTTGCCGGTTGCGACCGCCAGCCGGTACCCGGCATCGTGCAACTCGGCGATGGTCTCGCGGGCCTGGTCGAACAAGGGGATCGCTTCGTTCTGCGACAGGAAGTGATGCCGGTAGCGCTGCGTCAGCGGCTCGTACATCTCTTCCGGTGCATCGGGGACCGCATGGCGCAAGGCCTGCATCAGGCCGAGCCCGATCACGTGGCGCGCCGTTTCTTCGTCCGGCACCGGCAATTTCAGGTCGCGGCACGCCGCCTGGATGGAACCGGCGATGATGGCCGTGGAGTCCATTACCGTGCCGTCCCAGTCGAACACGATCAAGTCATAACGTTTTGTCATCCATACCGCCAGAATAATGTGGACGTGAATTCTACCATTTCGCTTGCCCATGCTTTGGACAACCCATACCATGCCGCGCCATGAGTACCCTACCTAGCTGGCTGATCTACTGCCGCCCCGGTTTCGAGCGCGATTGCGTGGAAGAAACCCAGGCCAAACCCATTGAAACCGAGGAAAACAGCGGCTATGTCGTGCTGCAGGGCAAGCCGAACCTGGCTTACCGGCAACTGGCCTTTGCACGCCAGCTGCTGAGTCTGCATGCGGAAGTGCGCGAATTGCCCGAACGCGACCGCCTGAGTCCGCTGCTTGCTTCGATACCCGCCACGCCGGAAAGGTTCGGCGCACTCTACCTGGAAGTGCCGGATACCAACGAGGGCAAAACGCTTTCCGGCTTCACGCGGCGTTTCCAGCCATTACTGGAAGACCCATTGCGTAAAAGCTCCCGCCTGGCGGACGACCCAACCTTGCCGCGCCTGCATGTCTTTTTCCCCGACAGTCAGCGCGCGCTGATCGCCACCAGCGATCCGCTCAACAGCTCGGCTGCCCTGAATGGCATCCAGCGGGTCAGCATGGCCGGCGATGCGCCGAGCCGTTCCTATCTCAAGCTCGCGGAAGCGTTCGAGG
>JAJZUH010000134.1 GCA_021847165.1 Pseudomonadota bacterium | reverse complement strand
ATCTGGCTCCCCGACCTGGACTCGAACCAGGGACCTGCGGATTAACAGTCCGTCGCTCTACCGACTGAGCTATCAGGGAATTGATGAGGGCGCTATACTAATGATTGTGAGCGTTCTGGTCAATATGAGAAACGTCTTGGGGAGAAGATTTCTTATATATTTTCGCTATGGGTCCGCCCCTGCAGCAATCATGCGAGGCCGGCAGTAGACATATCTAACGTGGATCATGGATAAAAAAACGATATTCATCAAAACCGCCAAAGGCGAACAGGAAGGTGCAAATCTTTCGAGTGACCTCAAACGCATCCTGTCCCTCATCGACAGCAAATCCACATCAGAAGAACTGGCCAAGCGCGCGCCGCCCAGTTTACGCGCCAGCTGGAATGACATTCTCAGCGAATTGATCGCGGGTGGATATATCCGCGACAAGAACAAGCCTTACGTCGAACCCAAGATCACCGCACCAAAAATCACTCCCCCGAAGATGTTTGTGCCCAAGCCGCCGGAAGACCTCGATCTGGATTTCAATACGATCAGGCCGGCACCGGCACCGAATGCGGCCGAACAGGCCGCCAGACAGAAGGCTGAAGAAGCCGCACGTGCACGCAGCGAGCTGGAAGCGGCGATGAATGCGGCAAAAATTCGGGCGAATGCCGATGCGATCGCCAAAGCCGAAGCCAAGGCACGGCAGGAGGCCGAGATGGCTGAACGCGCCAGGGCGGTGGCCGAAGCCAAGGCCAAGCAGGAGGCGCTCATTCGCGAGCAAGCCGAGGCAAGGGCGAAGCAGGAAACGGCTGCACGTATGCAGGCACAGCAAGAGGCTGCGCGTGCCAAGGCTGCCCTGGAAGCCGCGGCCAAAGCAAAGGCCGAGGCAGAAGCGCGGGTTCGTGCCGAGATCGAAGCGGCGGCACGCGCCCAGCAGGAGGCCGAAGCAAAGGCCAAACGGGAGGCCGAGGCTGCACGTTTGAAAGCCGAACAGGAAGCGGCGCGCATCAAGGCAGAGATGGAAGCGGCCGCAAAAGCCAGGGCCGAAGCCGAGGCGAAGGCCATACGCGAAGCCGAGATCGCGCGCCTGAAGGCCGAAGAAGAAGCGGCGCGCATCAAGGCAGAGCTGGAAGCGGCTGCCAAAGCCAGGGCTGAAGCGGAGGCGAGGGCCAAGCGCGAAGCCGAGATCGCCCGGTTGAAGGCGGAAGAGGAAGCGGCGCGCATCAAGGCAGAGCTGGAAGCGGCTGCCAAAGCCAAGGCCGAGGCCGAAGCGGCGCGGTTGAAAGCCGAAGAAGAAGCGGCGCGCGTCAAGGCGGAACTCGAAGCGGCCAGGCTTCGTGCCGAGGCGGAAGCACAGGCTTTGGCGGAAGCGCGTGCAAAACAGATCGCCGAGGAAAAGGCCAGACAGGAAGCGGAAGCACGCCTGAAGGCCGAACAGGAAGAGGCGCGCATCAAGGCAGAAAAAGAAGCGGCAGCCAAAGCCCTGGCCGAAGCGGCTGCAAGACGCGAGGCCGAAGAAGATGCCAAGCGGGCAACGGTGCTTGCAGAGCTGGAAGCTCAGGCACAAGCCCGTGCTGCCAAGGAAGGCGCGACAGCCGAGGCGCCGGCATTCGAGATCAAGCTGGATGAGTTTCTGGGGCCGGCTGTACCCGCAAGCCCGGTCGTTGCCCAAGTAGCGCTCCCGGAGACACCGGCGGCTGCGGAGGGCGAGGAGAGGGCGCAGCAGGAGGCCGCACACCATGCAGAGGGCGAGGCCAAGCCCAAGGCCGAATCCGGAAAGCAGGCCAAGAAGAATGCGGCTGCCGAGATGGAGCGACTCAAGCAGGAGGCCGAGGCGGCACGCCGCAAGGCGGAAGAGGACAGACGCCGGCAGGCAGAAGAGCAGGCCCTGGCGGAAGAACAAGCCCAAGCCTGGGCAGAAGCGGAGCATCGCGCAAAGGCGCAAGCCATCCTCGAGGCCGAGCAGGCAGCGCAGCAGGCGGCGTTGTCGCAAGCCAAGGCGACAACCAAGGCGCCTGTTGCCAGGAAGCCGCGCAAGCCATTGCCATTGGGCAAGATCGCCTTCGGCCTGGTTGCGCTGGCACTGGTGGTGGTCATCGTCCTGCCTTACGTCTATCCGCTCAAGGAATACATCGCTCCGCTGGAGCAGCGCCTTTCTGCTCAGTTGAAACAGCCGGTGCACATCGGCGAGATGAGCGCAGCGTCGCTGCCGCCCAGATTGCAGCTGCGGAACGTCACGATCGGCAATGCGCAGGAAGTGAAGGTCGGCGATGTCGTGCTGAACTTCGAGGTGTTCTCGCTGCTTTCCCCGGTCAAGGTCATCGGCGATGCCGAATTGCAGAATGTCAGCATCGATGGCAGTGCGCTGGCCCGGCAGGCGGCCAGCCTTAAGCTGCTGGGCGGTAACGCTCAATATCCGGTACGGCACCTGACCTTGCAACACGTGAAGATCGTCACCGACGAAGTTACGCTGCCGAGCCTGGGCGGCATCGCGGAACTGGATGCCCAAGGCGCATTCAGCCGGGTTTCGCTGCACAGCCAGGACGACAAGTTCGGCGTCGATCTGAAAAACAGCGAAGGCCGCTGGCAGCTTGGCCTGAACCTGAAGGAAAGCAGCCTGCCGGTATTGCCGGCAGTCGTGTTCAGCGACCTCAGCGTGAAAGGGGCCCTGGGCGATGGTGAGATCAACTTCACCGAAATGGATGCCCACATCTTCAACGGCATCCTGCTGGGCACTGCGAAATTAAGCTGGAATAACGGCTGGCAGTTGCACGGCAACCTGGAGGCCAAGATGTTCGACCTGGACAAGATGTTCCCCAAATTCCATGTCGAAGGCGAAATGAGCGGCGAAGCCAACTTCTCGTTGTCCGGCGCCAAGCTGTCGCAGATGGATGATGCCCCGCGTCTGGAAGGCAACTTTACCGTCAAGAAGGGGACCGTCAATATCGACATCGTGGAGACCGCACGCCTGCTGAGCCGGGATAACCTGGTCGGCGGCCGTACCCACTTCGACGAAATGATCGGTCAGGTCCTGCTGGATAACCATGTCTGCCGTTTCCGCCAGTTGAAGATCGTTTCCGGAATGCTGAGTTCGAACGGCTCGTTCGAGGTGAATGGAAACAACCAGCTGGTGGGTACGTTGAATGCCGAGATCAAGATGCGCGCAGGCAACAACCTGCTCACCTTGTTCGGCACGCCGGCCGAACCGAAGCTGCGCGCCGGGCACTGATATTCAGTTCACTTGAACAGATTGAACAGGCCGGACAGCATCCCCGTGGAGCTGTCCGGTTTTTCTTCGGCTTGCTGAACGTACGCCGTTGCGGCGACGGCCGGGGTTGCTGGAGCCTGCTTGCCGGCGGCCGCGGGCGCGAATCCCAGCATCTCGCGCACCACGCCAAGTTGCGCGGCATGGGTGGACAGGAAGTTCTGGCATTGGACTGGAGTGTAGCCGAGCCTTTTTGCAGCGTGCACGTTTTCCCATGCCACGAATTTTGCGCTCGTCGGCATCATCAGGTTAGCCACCGTCACTACATCCGTATAGTCCGAGGTGCCATCCACAGTTGAGCGCTGCAGATTGCTGTATTGCGCGATGATTTCCACGATCTCGGGCGGGAAATGCCAGCTATCCAATAGTTTTACGCCGATCCGGGTATGGAATTTCCGGATCAGGCCTTCCAGCGTTTGCTGGTCGAGGCGGGGATGATGGCGATCCGCATATAAGCAAAGCGGCAGTGCGCCCAGGCCGTGTACCAGCCCTGCCAGCATCGCCTGCTCGGGTTTTAGATGCTTCTGATGCAATGCCAGGACATAACTGTTTGCGGCGACTTCGCGGCTGTGATCCCACAGTTTTTTCAATTTCTGATTAATGACCGGACTTTGTGCCTTGAAAATATTGTTCATGGTGATGAGCATCACCATGTTGCGCAGCATGCGGTAGCCCAGTCGAGAGACCGCTGCACGCAGGTCTTTCACCGGTGAACCATTGGAGAATGCGCTGCTGTTTGCGGTCTTGATGATCTGCGCCGAGATGGCGAGGTCGGTGGAGAGCAGGCGGATGAGCGCGTCTGCCGACACGTTCGGGTCGTCGATCATCTCGCGGATTTTCAGCGCCATGTCCGGCAGGGTGGGGAGTTCCATGCGCCCACTCTCCAGTGCGGAAAAGACTTCAGCCGCCACTGCTTCCTGTTGCTCGATGCTCATGCAGCTACGACAGGGCTTTGGCCATGCGCTCCAGTGCTTTTTGCAGATTATCCATCGACGTGGCGAAAGACAGGCGGATGTAGCCCTCGCTGCCGAAGGCCGATCCCGGCACTACGGCGACTCCCGCTTCCACCAGCAGGTATTCGGACAGGGCGATATCGGTTGCTTCCTTGATGGTGCCCTTCTTGTGCAGGGTGGCGATGGCCTGGCGTGCGTCGGGGAACGCATAGAATGCACCGCCAGCCATGATGCAGCTCAGTCCCGGGATCTTGTTCAGGGTGTTCACCACATACACATGACGTTCGCGGAACGCCTTCAGCATCGGGGCGATGCAGCCCTGGTCGCCGTTCAGCGCCGCTTCCGCCGCCACCTGCGAGATGGAGGTCGGGTTGGAAGTGCTTTGCGACTGCACGTTCTCCATCGCGGTGATGATGTTCTCCGGCCCCGCAGCGTAGCCGATGCGCCAGCCGGTCATTGCGTAAGCCTTCGACACGCCGTTCAGCACCATGGTGCGCGGGTACAGGTCGGGGCAGGCATTCAGGATGTTGGCGAACTTGGCATCGGTCAGCGCGATGTGCTCGTACATGTCGTCGGTGGCGATGAGGATGTTCGGATGCTTGCGCAATACCTCGCCCAGCGCTTTCAGGTCCTCCAGCGAATAGACTGCGCCGGACGGGTTGCTCGGGCTGTTGATCACCACCATTTTCGTCTTGGGGGTAATGGCGGCTGCCAGTTGCGCGGGCGTCATCTTGAAGCCCTGCTCGATGCCGGCCTGCACGATCACCGGCTTGCCTTCGGCGATGAGCACGATGTCGGGATAAGACACCCAGTAGGGAGCCGGGATAATCACCTCGTCGCCGGGATTGATCACCGCCAGCGCCAGGTTGAAGAAACTCTGTTTGCCGCCGCAGGAAACCAGGATCTGTTTCGGCGTGTAATCCAGTCCGTTATCGCGCTTGAACTTGGCGATGATCGCCGTCTTCAGCGACGGCGTGCCGCCGACCGCGGTGTACTTGGTGAATCCCTTGTTGATCGCCGCAATGGCGGCGTCCTTGATGTGCTGCGGCGTATCGAAATCCGGTTCGCCCGCGCCCAGTCCGATGATGTCCTTGCCTTCCGCCTTGAGCTTTGCCGCCCGGGCTGTCACGGCAAGAGTGGGAGAGGGTTTGATGGCTTGTACGCGGGTGGAGAGTGACACGATTATTCCTTGGGGTTGAACGATGGCGCGAATTATACCCCCAGCGGGGCAAGAATGAATCGGGAGGAACGGAAGGCTCAAGCGCAGACAATACGGTTGCGCCCCTGTTGCTTTGCGCGGTACAGCGCCTGATCCGCCT
>JAJZUH010000001.1:20229-28806 GCA_021847165.1 Pseudomonadota bacterium | reverse complement strand
ACAAGGATATGGCCGGAGTGGCGCGGGAGCTGGATGCGCAGATCGACGTCTGGCTGGTTGCGGGGATCGATGCGCCACGCGGTGCGACGGCCGCAGAACTGGTGCAGGTGCTGCGGCAGATACCGGTTCGCGGCAAGGTCGAAACCTGCGCCTCCATCGCCGATGCCCTGCATGAGGCCAGCAACCAGGCGGGCGAAAATGATAGAATTGCAGCATTCGGATCATTTTATACGGTAGCGGAAGTGATGCGGTTGCGCGGCTTGCGCGGCGCCTGATCTTCCGGGTAAAGCGGAATGGCAAAACAGACGACAGAAGAAGAATCCAGTTTGATGCGGCAGACCAGGCGCCGTTTGATCGGTGCGGTGGCGCTGGTCTTGGTGGTGGTGATCCTGCTGCCGGTGGTATTCGATAAGGAGCCGGCGCCCTCTGCCGGCAATGACATTGAGCTGCGCATCCCCAACAAGGACAGTGCCGGCGAGTTCCAGCCCAAGATCGATTTGCCGGAACTGGACAAGATGGCTTCTGCAGTTGCCGCCACTCCAGTAGCAGCCAGTGCGACAGTGGCGACCAGTGCGCCGGCCGTGCTGACACCTGCGGTCGCCGAGAAACCCGCTGCCGAAAAACCGGCTGCCTCGGCACCGGCGGTGAAGAAGCCCAAGCCGGAAGTGAAAGCGGAACCCAAGGCCAAACCGGCAGCCAATCCGAAGCTCGAGAGCAAGCCGTCCGCCAAGGCTGCGGCAGTGCCGAAGTCGGGCTGGGCGGTGCAGGTAGGCGCGTTTTCCAATGCCGATACGGCCAAGGGCCTGCAGGCCAGGCTGAGCAAGCAGGGTTATCACGCCTATACCGAAAAGGCGGGCAGCGTGGTGCGTGTACGCATAGGCGGTTATCCGACGCGCGAAGCAGCGGAAAAGATACAGCACAGGCTGGAAACGCAGGGAACGCATTCCAACGTGGTCAACCTCGAATAAGGTTCGTTTGTGACGTCGTTCGATTACGCGGTCATTGCGATCATCGTGCTTTCCGCAGTGGTGGGCTGGTGGCGCGGTTTCATGTACGAATTGTTCTCGCTGATCGGCTGGCTGGCTGCCTACATCGTGGCGCATACCTATTCGGCACAGGCTTTACCGTATGTGCCGCCGGCGGTGGGGGCGGATAACATCCGGTCGGCTGCGGCGTTTGCGGCATTGTTCATCGTGACGCTGATCGTGGGTGCCCTGTTCGCATGGTTCCTGGCAAGATTGGCGAAGTTCGCGGGCTTGTCGGGGATGGACGGCAAGTTCGGCGCGATCTTCGGCATGTTGCGCGGCGGCCTGGTGGTGATCGCGCTGGTATGGCTGGGCGGATTGACCGACCTGCCGCAGTTGCCGTTCTGGCGCAATGCGCTGACCAGCAAGCCGTTGCAGGAGCTGGCGCTATACGCCAAAGACTATTTGCCGGAAGATGCGGCGCACAAATAGACAGATCAACTTCAACTGGGAAGCATAAACGAATATGTGTGGGATTCTAGGTGTCGTCGCGCAAAGCCCCGTCAATCAACTGCTGTACGACGGATTGCAAGTGTTGCAGCATCGCGGGCAGGATGCTGCCGGCATTGCCACGCTGGAACGCAACACCTTCCATCTGCACAAGGGCAACGGCCTGGCACATGACGTGTTCCGTACCCGCAACATGCGCGCGCTGACCGGCAATGCAGGCATCGCCCATGTGCGTTATCCGACCGCCGGTTCGGCGATCGACCACAACGAGGCGCAGCCGTTCTACGTCAATTCCCCGTTCGGCGTGGTGCTGGGGCATAACGGCAACCTCACCAATACGGCGCAGCTGCAGAAGGAACTGTTCCTCGAGGACATGCGCCATGTGAACACCAACTCCGATTCGGAAGTGCTGCTCAACGTGCTGGCGCATGAACTGCAGGCCAATGCCAGGAATTTCCGCCTCGATCCGAAGGCCATCTTCGCCGCGGTTGCGGCCGTGCATCGCCGTTGTCGCGGCGCGTATGCGGTGGTGGCGATGATTTCGGGCTACGGCCTGCTGGCTTTCCGCGATACGCACGGCATTCGCCCCCTGGTGGTGGGTTCGGCCCAGACCGACAAGGGCGTGGATTACCTGGTGGCATCGGAGAGCGTGGCGCTGGATACGCTGGGCTTCAAGTTCCTGCGCGACATCGCGCCCGGCGAAGCGGTATTCATCGATCTCGACGGCAACTTCCACAGCCAGCAGTGCGCCGAACAGGCCGCACTGAATCCGTGCATCTTCGAGTACGTCTATTTCGCGCGCCCCGACTCGGTCATCGACGGCATCTCGGTATACGAGACTCGCCTCAACATGGGCGAATACCTGGCGGACAAGCTGCAGCGCATCTGGCCCGATCACGATATCGATGTGGTGATTCCCATCCCCGACTCCAGCCGCCCCAGCGCGCTGCAGATGGCCAATCGCCTCGGCATCCCGTTCCGCGAGGGCTTCGTGAAGAACCGCTATATCGGCCGCACCTTCATCATGCCGGGGCAGGCGATGCGCAAGAAATCCGTGCGCCAGAAACTCAACGCCATCAGCGTCGAGTTCAAGGACAAGAACGTGCTGCTGGTGGACGACTCCATCGTGCGCGGCACCACCAGCCGCGAGATCGTGCAGATGGCGCGCGATGCCGGTGCGCGCAAGGTGTATTTCGCCTCCGCCGCGCCTCCGGTCAAGTTCCCCAACGTGTACGGCATCGACATGCCCAGCCGCAAGGAACTGATCGCCACCGGCCGCACCGACGAGGAGATCTGTCGCGAGATCAGCGCCGACCGCATCATCTATCAGGATCTCGACGACCTGAAGGCGGCGGTGCACAAGTGCAACCCGAACATCGCACGGTTCGATTGTTCCTGTTTCGACGGCGAATACATCACGGGCGACATTACGGCCGAATATCTGGATCGCGTCGAGGCGGCGCGTGCCGGCGGCAAGGCCAACAAGCCGGTGGATGACGACCAGATGGAACTGGATCTGGCGATGAGCGTTTCATCGATGTAGCGGTGACGCGTTGACACTTTGCGGCGGAGGGTGTTACTTTCCGTCTGCGCCGATTTGAGGAACAGCTTGCGGGCGCGTTACAAATACAGCTAAAGCGAGGGAAACCCGGTTTAGCGCTAAGCTTTCCGGGTTTTTTCTTGGGGGTGCGGTATGTATGTTCCTGAGCATTTTGCCGAAACCAACCTGTCCGCGCTGCATGCGTTCATGCGCGAGTACAGTTTTGCCACGCTGGTTACCCAGCATAACGGCGTACCGTTCGCCAGCCATCTGCCGATGTTTCTGGATGCCGGCATCGGGCCATATGGCGCCCTGCTCGGGCATATGGCACGCGGCAATCCGCAATGGCAAGCCCTGACGACGGGAGCCGAGGCGCTGGCGATGTTCCAGGGGCCGCATGCCTACGTGTCGCCGGCATGGTATGAACCCAACCCGATGGTGGTGCCGACCTGGAATTTCATGGCCGTTCACGCCTATGGCCCGGCACGCATCCTGCCGCAAGATGAATTGGCGCGCACCCTGCACCAATTGGTGGATGAGCATGAGCAGGCATTCGATCCGCCCTGGAAACTTCAGTTGTCCCGGTCCATGCGGGATGGCATGCTGGGCGGCATTGTGGGCTTCGAGATCAGGCTTGGGCGTATCGAAGGCAAATTCAAGCTGAGCCAGAATCGCTCGGAGCAGGACAGGCGCAACGTGATCGCGCAACTGTCGCAAAGCGCGCACGGCAAGGAAATCGCTCACAGGATGAGCCAGGATCTAGAAAGGAAATAAAAATGTCGGAAGAAAATTACCAGCCAGAAACCCTGGCATTGCGCGCAGGCGGCGTACAAAGCCAGTTCCATGAACACAGCGAGGCCTTGTTCCTGACCTCCAGTTTCACCTTCGACAGTGCGGAACAGGCGTCCAGACGCTTCATCGGCGAGGAACCGGGCAACATCTATTCGCGTTTCACCAATCCCACCGTCACCATGTTCGAGCAGCGCCTGGCTGCGCTGGAGGGCGCCGAGCAATGCGTGGCCACGGCATCCGGCATGTCCGCTATCCTGGCCTGCTGCATGGGCCTGCTGAAAGCGGGCGACCACGTCATCGCGTCGCAGAGCATCTTCGGCTCGACGGTGAACCTGTTCAACACCGTGCTGAAGAAGTTCGGCGTGGAGACGACTTTCGTTTCCGCCACCGATGTGCGCGAGTGGCAGGCGGCGGTGCGTCCGAACACGAAGTTGTTCTTCCTGGAGACGCCATCCAATCCGCTTACCGAAGTGTCCGACATCGCGGCCATTGCCGCCGTGGCAAAGGCATGCGGCGCGCCGCTGGCGGTCGATAACTGTTTCTGTACCCCCATCCTGCAGCGTCCGCTGGAGCTGGGGGCTGACATCGTGATCCATTCCGCCACCAAATACATCGACGGGCAGGGGCGTGTGCTGGGCGGCGCGGTGCTGGGCAGCAGGAAACTGATGGAGCCGGTGTATGGTTTCCTGCGCACCACCGGCCCCACCATGAGCGCGTTCAATGCGTGGGTGTTCCTGAAAGGCATCGAGACGCTCAAGCTGCGCATGGAAGCGCACAGCGCCAATGCATTGCAGCTGGCGCAATGGCTGGAGCAGCAGCCCAACGTGGCGCGCGTGTTCTACCCCGGTTTGCCGTCGCACCCGCAGCATGCGCTGGCGCTGAAGCAGCAGAAGACCGGCGGTGGCATCGTGGCATTCGAAGTGAAGGGGGGCAAGGCGGCTGCATGGCGAGTGATCGACAGCACCCGGCTGCTCTCCATTACCGCGAATCTGGGCGATACCAAATCCACCATCACGCATCCGGCCACCACCACCCATGCGCGCATCTCGCCGGAAGCGCGCGCGGCTGCGGGCATCGGCGACGGCCTGATCCGCATTGCAGTCGGCCTGGAAGCGGTGGTCGACATCCAGAACGACCTGGCGCGCGGGCTATGAGCGCAAGGCTGGCCAAACAGGCCGGGGTGGCGCTCAGGGCGCAAGGCATGATGCTGGCGACGGCGGAGTCCTGCACGGGCGGCGGTATCGCGCAGGCTATCACCCGGATTTCGGGCAGTTCGGCCTGGTTCGACCGGGGTTTCGTGACCTATTCCAACGTGGCAAAAGAAGAGATGCTGGGGGTCTCGCCCGAAACGATTGCGCGCCATGGTGCGGTCAGCGAAGCGACGGTGCGAGAAATGGCGGCAGGCGCCTTGCAATACAGCCAGGCCCAGATATCGGTATCCGTGAGCGGCATCGCGGGGCCCACCGGCGGCACGCCGGAAAAGCCGGTCGGGACGGTGTGGTTTGCATGGGCTACCGACGACGGGGTACGTACCGCCTGCCATCATCTCGCCGGCGACCGCGATGCGATTCGCGTGAAAGCGGTGCGCATCGCCCTGCAAGGCTTGATTAACATTTTGAACAATAAGACAAAAATAGCCTGATCAGGAAAGAGAACGAACGTTCTGTACAACGCCGGATTGTTGTGCCACAATCCGTCCCGTCGAATTTTCTGAAAGAGGAGCAATCATGGATGACAACAAGAGCAAGGCACTCGCAGCGGCACTGAGCCAGATCGAAAAACAGTTCGGCAAGGGCTCCATCATGCGTTTGGGCGAAAGCGACGTGGGCAAGGACATCCAGGTCGTTTCGACCGGATCGCTCGGCCTGGATATCGCGCTGGGCGTGGGCGGCTTGCCGCGCGGTCGCGTCATCGAGATCTACGGTCCGGAGTCGTCCGGCAAGACCACGCTGACGCTGCAAGTCATCGCCGAAATGCAGAAAATGGGGGGCACTGCGGCTTTCATTGATGCCGAGCACGCGCTTGACCCCGGCTACGCCAAGAAGCTGGGCGTGAAAGTGGAAGACTTGCTCATTTCGCAGCCGGATAACGGCGAACAGGCGCTGGAGATCGTCGACATGCTGGTGCGCTCCGGTTCGGTGGACGTGGTGGTGGTGGATTCCGTCGCTGCGCTGACGCCGAAGGCCGAGATCGAAGGCGAGATGGGCGATGCGCAGATGGGCCTGCATGCGCGCCTGATGTCGCAGGCTCTGCGCAAGCTGACGGCCAACATCAACCGCTCCAATACCATGGTCATCTTTATCAACCAGATTCGCATGAAGATCGGCGTAATGTTCGGCAACCCCGAAACCACTACCGGCGGCAATGCGCTCAAATTCTATGCTTCCGTGCGCATGGATATCCGTCGTACCGGCGCGATCAAGAAAGGCGACGAAGTCATCGGCAACGAGACCCGCGTCAAAGTGGTCAAGAACAAGGTCGCGCCGCCGTTCAAGGAGGCCAACTTCGACATCCTCTACGGCGAAGGCATCTCGCGCGAGGGAGAGATCATCGAACTGGGCGTGCTGCACAAGATCGTCGAGAAATCTGGTGCCTGGTATGCCTATAACGGCGAGAAGATCGGCCAGGGCAAGGACAATGCGCGCGAGTTTCTCAAGAGCAACCCGGACGTCGCCGCGGAGATCGAAAATCGTGTCCGTGAAGCAGTTGGTGTCACCTCGTTGGCTGCGCCGGCGATGACCGAGGAGTGATGACTGGCATGGACGCGATTTCGGTGCAGGCTCATATGCGCGGAGCGCATGTGAAGGCGGCCAAAACCGCCGGCCGAAACCAAAACAAGGTGCGTGCGGCGGTCGGTGTCGCCGCACTGGGTACAAGTGAAGTCGCAGAAGAAGCCTGAACTCAGCCTGCGCGTCCGCGCCATGCGGTATCTGGCGCGGCGCGAACATAGCCGTGCCGAACTGCACGGCAAGCTGTTGCCCTATGTGCAGGATGGCGACGACCTGGGGGCCGTGCTGGACGAGCTGGAGAAAAAAAACTGGCTGTCCGACGTGCGCGCAGCCACGTTGCTGGTGGATAGCAAACGCGGCCGCTTCGGTACCCAGCGCATCGCGCATGAACTGCGCCAGAAAGGCATCGCCGAGAATCTCATCGCCGACGCCATCCCTCAGTTGAAGGAAACCGAACTTGAGGCCGCCCGCGAAGTCTGGCAGCGGAAGTTCGGTGTGCTGCCGCTGGACGCCAGGGAAAAGGCGCGGCAAATCCGTTTTCTGCAATCGCGCGGGTTTTCCATCGATGTGACGCTGAAGGTACTCAAACAGGCCTCCGGGGCGGAGGCGGGCGAGGACTGACGATGCGCCGAACGGCGGCGCCAGATGGTATGATGCGCGCCTTGTCCAGCCCGTCTGGAACGTGACTTCAGAGTTCAAGGTGCATCGATGAAAAGCAGTGAAATCCGCCAGAAATTCCTGGACTATTTTGCCTCCAAAGGCCATACCATCGTTTCTTCCAGCTCGCTGGTTCCGCATGACGACCCGACGCTGCTGTTCACCAATGCCGGGATGAACCAGTTCAAGGACGTGTTCCTCGGCTTCGACAAGCGTCCCTATACCCGGGCGACGACGTCGCAGAAATGCGTGCGTGCCGGCGGCAAGCACAACGACCTGGAGAACGTCGGCTACACTGCCCGCCACCATACCTTCTTCGAGATGCTGGGCAACTTCAGCTTCGGCGACTACTTCAAGCGCGACGCGATCAATTATGCGTGGGAACTGCTCACGGTGGTGTTCAAACTGCCCAAGGACAAGCTCACCGTCACCGTGTATGCCGAGGACGACGAGGCCTACGACATCTGGACCAAGGAGATCGGCGTGCCTGCCGAGCGCGTGATCCGCATCGGCGACAACAAGGGCGCACGATAT
This sequence comes from Pseudomonadota bacterium, assembly GCA_021847165.1. Classification (GTDB taxonomy): domain Bacteria; phylum Pseudomonadota; class Gammaproteobacteria; order Burkholderiales; family Gallionellaceae; genus Sideroxyarcus. The sequence continues at coordinate 21,079 of JAJZUH010000001.1, read as the reverse complement.
GCGTCCGACAATTTCTGGATGATGGGCGATACCGGCCCCTGCGGCCCCTGCACCGAGATTTTCTACGACCACGGTGAACACATCCCCGGCGGACCTCCCGGCAGTCCCGGCGAAGACGGCGACCGCTTCATCGAGATCTGGAACAACGTGTTCATGCAGTTCAACCGCGACGAAGCGGGCGTGATGCATGCGCTGCCCAAGCCTTCCGTCGATACGGGCATGGGGCTGGAACGCATCTCGGCGGTGCTGCAGGGCGTGCACGCCAACTACGAGATCGACCTGTTCCAGGCGCTCATCAAGGCGGCGGCGCGCGAGACGAATTGCGCCGATCTGCATTCGCCTTCGCTCAAGGTGCTGGCCGACCATATCCGCGCCTGTTCCTTCCTCATCGCCGACGGCGTGATCCCCGGCAACGAGGGGCGCGGCTACGTGCTGCGCCGCATCATCCGCCGTGCCATCCGCCATGGCTACAAGCTGGGCGCACGCGAGGCGTTCTTCTACAAGATGGTGCCCGACCTGGTGGAACAGATGGGCAGCGCCTACCCCGAACTGGTTGCCGAGCAGGTGCGCGTGAAGGGGATACTGAAGCAGGAAGAAGAGCGCTTCTTCGCCACCATCGAGCATGGCATGGCGATCCTCGAGGCGGATCTGGTCGAGATGGCAAACACGGGCAACAAGGTATTCAACGGCGAAACGGCATTCAAGCTGCACGATACCTACGGCTTTCCGCTCGACCTGACCGCCGACATCTGCCGCGAACGCGGTGTAACGGTGGACGAGGTTGCGTTCAATGCAGCCATGGCACGCCAGCGTGAACAGGCGCGCGCGGCCGGCAAGTTCAAGATGGCGG
>JAJZUH010000001.1:0-20129 GCA_021847165.1 Pseudomonadota bacterium | reverse complement strand
TTTCCGCTCGACCTGACCGCCGACATCTGCCGCGAACGCGGTGTAACGGTGGACGAGGTTGCGTTCAATGCAGCCATGGCACGCCAGCGTGAACAGGCGCGCGCGGCCGGCAAGTTCAAGATGGCGGCGAACCTCGATTATTCGGGGGCGGCGACGACTTTTCACGGCTACGACACGCTGGAACACAAGGGAAATATCCTTGCGCTGTACAAGGATGGCGCTGCCGTGAACGAGCTGAACGAAGGCGAGATGGGCGTGGTGGTGCTCGACGACACGCCGTTCTACGCCGAATCCGGCGGCCAGGCGGGTGATTGCGGCGAGTTGCGTTCGACACACGGTATCTTCGCGGTGGAAGACACGCAGAAGATCCAGGCTGCCGTGTTCGGCCATCACGGCGTGGTGAAGACCGGCAAGCTGACCGTGGGCAACGGCGTCACCGCCAAGGTGGATGTGACCGCGCGCAACAGCACCATGCGCAATCATTCGGTGACGCACCTGATGCACAAGGCTTTGCGCGAAGTGCTCGGCCCCCACGTGCAGCAAAAGGGTTCACAGGTCGACGCGGGCAAGACTCGCTTCGACTTCGTGCAGACCCAGCCGCTGACCGATGCCGATATCCGCAAGGTCGAGGCCATCGTGAACGCCGAAATCCTTGCGAATGTGGAGACGCAGGCGCGCGTGATGTCCATCGAGGACGCGCAAAAGACCGGCGCGATGATGCTGTTCGGCGAGAAGTACGGCGACGAAGTGCGCGTGCTGGACATCGGCTCTTCGCGCGAACTGTGCGGCGGCACGCACGTGAAGCGCACCGGCGACATCGGTCTGTTCAAGATCGTGGCCGAGAGCGGCGTGGCAGCAGGCGTGCGTCGCGTCGAAGCGGTGACCGGCGAGGGGGCCTTGGCGCTGGTGCAGCAGCAGCAGGATCAGTTGCAGCAGGTCGCCGACGTGGTGAGGGCGCAGCCGCAGGAAGCGGCAGCGCGCGTGGCGCAGGTCATGGATAACGTGAAGGCGCTGGAAAAGGAACTGTCTGCCCTGAAATCGAAGCTCGCTTCCGCCCAGGGCGACGAACTGGTCATGCAGGCACAGGACATCAATGGCGTGAAAGTGCTGGCTGCCAGCCTGGACGGCGCGGACGTCGCCACCCTGCGCGAGACCATGGACAAGCTGCGCGACAAGCTCAAGACCGCAGCCATCGTGCTGGCCTCGGTGAGCGAAGGCAAGGTCAGCCTGATCGCGGGCGTGACCGCAGACCAGACAGCAAAGGTGAAAGCCGGCGAATTGGTGAATTTCGTCGCCCAGCAGGTCGGCGGCAAGGGCGGCGGCAGGCCGGACATGGCACAGGCTGGTGGCACCCAGCCTGAACACCTTGCCGCAGCGCTTTCATCCGTTCCGAACTGGGTGAAGGCGAAGCTGTAGTTTCCGCAGTTGCATCGAAAGTTGCCGAATTACACCCCGGTTCGGTTGCCAAGGCTTGCATCGCTGGTGTAGTGTTCGTGCAGAGATGGAGATGGCTGTAGGGTAGGCTGTATGCGCTGCATCGTTTCCAAATATTTTGAGAGTGAATCGGACGATGCTCAGACAAGCGAACGAGACGATATTACTGGTCGAAGACGGGGAAGCCGAAGTTCTCTTGATACAGCAGGCGGTGGCGGGATGCCAGGACGAGTTGCACCTCGCTGTTGCGCGCGATGCGACCGAGGCGCTGGAATGGCTGACCGATACCGTCGAACGCGGTTATGCGATGCCCCGCCTGATTCTGCTCGACCTTAAATTGCCCAAGCTTGCCGGTCTCGCCGTATTGCGGACATTGCGCATGGAATCGCGCCTGCAGGACGTCCCCATCGTCGTGTTCTCCGAACTGCACGATCCGGCCGACGTGGTGTTGAGCTATCAGATCGGTGCCAACAGCTTCGTGAAAAAACCGGAAAACCTGGCCGAATTCACCCAGCTCTTGCGCGAGCTTTCCGAGCTGGGCTGGTTGAGCGGCAAGGGACTGCAGCAATACCATCCCCAATCCATACGCGTGTGAGCAGATAGCGTAACTGCTTGCCGACCGCCTGGCAGAGATTCGCCATTCGTTGCGGCACGAAGCCTAGAACGGCAGCGACAGGTCTGGCGCTGCGGCCAGCAACACGCGGCGGAAGTCGTTCTGGATGCGCTGCAGGGCGGCAGCGTCGTCCGCCTCGAAACGCAGCACGATCACCGGCGTGGTGTTGGACGGGCGCATCAGGCCGAAGCCGTCGGCATATTCCACCCGCAACCCGTCGATGGTGATGATGTCCCTGGCATCGGTGAAGCGAGCCTCTTTCTGCAGCCGGGCGATCAGCGTGTGGTTCAAGCCTTCGGCAGTATGGATATGCAATTCCGGCGTGCATACGGCATCCGGCAGTCCGTTCAGTGTGGCGTTCGGGTCGGCGGCCTTGCTCAGGATCTCCAGCAGCCGCGCGCCGGCATACAGGCCGTCGTCGAAACCGTACCAGCGTTCCTTGAAAAACACATGGCCGCTCATCTCGCCTGCCAGCAGTGCGCCGGTTTCCTTCATCTTGGCTTTCACCAGCGAGTGCCCCGTCTTCCATAGCGTCGGCTTGCCGCCGCGTTCGCGTATCCAGGCGAACAGGTTGCGCGTGGATTTCACGTCGAAAATCACCTCTGCGCCGGGATTGCGCGAGAGCACGTCGGCGGCGAACAGCATCAGCTGGCGGTCGGGGAAGATGATCCTGCCGTCCTTGGTGACCACGCCAAGGCGGTCGCCGTCGCCGTCGAACGCCAGCCCCAGCTCGCTGTCGTTGTCGCGCAGGGCGGCGATCAGGTCTTCCAGGTTGTGCGGGTCGGACGGGTCGGGATGGTGGTTGGGGAAATTGCCGTCCACTTCACAGAACATCTCGGTCACCTTGCAGCCGATGCCGCGATACAGTTTGGCGGCGAAGTCGCCCGCCACGCCGTTGCCGCAATCGACCGTGATGTTGAGCGGCCGCGCCAGTTTGATGTCGCCGACGATGCGTGCCAGATATTCCGGCGCGATATCGTATTGCGAGTAGTTGCCGCTGCCGTGGGTCAGGTTGCCTGTTTCGATGCGCTGGCGCAGGCTCTGGATGGTCTCGCCGGACAGGGTTTCGCCGGCCAGCACCATCTTCAGGCCGTTGTAGTCGGGCGGGTTGTGGCTGCCGGTGATCATCACCGCGCAATCCGTCTTGAGCTGGAAGGCGGCGAAGTAGGTCATCGGCGTGGCGACCATGCCGACGTCGATGACGTTGATACCGCTCTTCTGGATGCCGCGCGCCAGGGCCTGGGCGAAACCGGGGCCGGACAGGCGTCCGTCGCGGCCGATGGCAATGCTGTGCTGCTTGCGCGCAACCGCTTCCGAACCGAGGGCATGCCCGATGGCCTCGACGATTTCATCCGTTAACGATTTGCCGACGATGCCGCGTATATCGTAGGCCTTGAAGATCTCTTTGGGGACATGAGCCATGGGTGTCTATCTCTTGGGTTGGAGCTGGATATGCCGCGCGACTTCCCTGGGCGTCAGTTTGAGCATGCAGTTGAAATGACCGAGCGGACATTCGCGCTTGAAACAGGGGCTGCACGGCAGGTTCAGCTTCAGTACCTGCGCCTGATCCGACAGCGGCGGGGTGAACTGCGGGCTGCTGGAGCCGAAGATCGCCAGCAGCGGCCGGTCGAGTGCGGCGGCCAGGTGCATCAGGCCGGAATCGTTGCTGACCACCAGGTCGGCGCAGGACAGCAGCGCGATGGCCTCTGCAAGATCGGTCACCCCGCACAGGTTGCGGCACGGTTCGTTGCCGAGGGCAACGATCTTGTCGGCGACCTCCTTGTCTTTGGATGACCCGATCAGCCAGACGGCATAGCCCTGAGTGCGCAGGTTCTGTGCCAGTTCGGCGTAGTACTGGGGGGGCCAGCGTTTGGCCGGACCGTATTCCGCACCTGGACAGAATACGGCGACCGGCTGTTCCAGGGATAGCCCGAACTTGGCCAGCGCCTGCGCGCGCCGGGTGTCGTCCACCTTCAATTTCGGCGCCGCCAGCGGACGCGCGACCTCATTCCCCGGCGCCTCGGCCAGTTGCGCGAAACGCTCGACCATCAGGGGGAGTTTGTTCTTGTCCAGTTTGCGTGCGTCGTTGAGCAGGCCGTAGCGCTTCTCGCCGACGTAACCGGTGCGCAGGGGGATATCGGCGAAATACGGGATCAGCGCCGATTTCCACGAGTTGGGCAGCACGATGGCCTGGTCGTAGCGGGCGTCGCGCAATTGCATTCCGAAACGGCGGCGGGCGAGCAGGTCGAGCGCGCCGTGCGGGAAGGGATTGATGATGACATCGTGGACCTCGGGCATCTGCCGCAGCAGTTTTTCCGTCCACGGCGGTGCCAGCACGTCGATGCTCGCACCGGGGTGGCGCTGCTGCAGGCGATGCAGCATGGGCTGCATCAGCATGCAGTCGCCTACCCAGCTCGGGGCGATGATGAGGAGTTTGTTCACGTGTGTTGGCGGCCGCAGGCGGGGAGGTCGCTACGCGTCAATGATGGCCGTGCGGGAGTTCGCCCTTGAACTTGTACAGCGTGCCGCAATAGGGACAGCGCGCCTCGCCCAGTTTTTCCACCGGGATGGCGATCCTGGGGTGTGCGCTCCACAGATTGACCGCCGGGGTAGGACAGAACAGGGGCAGCGCTTCGGCCGTGACTTCGACGTAACGCTGCGTGGTGTTTTCGTTGGACATGCTTCCCCCTGGGTAGTGCGTTGTTATACGTGTGCCAGCCAATCGGCGTACTTGGCATTTTTGCCCGCGACGATGTCGAAGAACGAGGTCTGCAGCTTGGTGGTGATCGGGCCGCGCGAGCCGATGCCGATGGTGCGGGTGTCCAGCTCGCGGATCGGCGTAACCTCGGCGGCCGTGCCGGTGAAGAAAGCCTCATCGCAACAATACACCTCGTCGCGCGTGATGCGTTTCTCGATCAGTTCCAGTCCCATGTCCTTGGCCAGCGTGATGATGGAATCGCGCGTGATGCCTTCCAGGCAGGAGGTCAGGTCGGGCGTGTAGAGCTTGCCTTTCTTGACGATGAACAGGTTTTCGCCGGCGCCTTCGGCCACGTAACCTTCCGGGTCGAGCAGCAGGGCTTCGTCGTAGCCGTCGTGTGCCACTTCCTGGTGGGCCAGGATGGAGTTGCTGTAGGAGCCGACCGATTTGGCACGGCACATGTTGATGTTCACATGATGGCGGGTGAAGCTGGAAGTCTTCACGCGGATGCCTTTGGCCATCCCTTCTTCGCCCAGGTAGGCGCCCCACGGCCAGGCCGCGATGGCGACATGCACCGACAGCGTGGTTGCGGCAATGCCCATCGCTTCGGAACCGAAGAACACGATGGGGCGGATGTAACAGGACTCCAGCTTGTTGGCGCGGACCACTTCCTTCTGTGCGGCCATGAGTGTGGCCTTGTCATACGGCATCTTCATCTTGAAGATGGAGGCCGAGTTGAACAGGCGGTCGGTATGTTCCTGCAGGCGGAAAATCGCGGTTCCCTGTGTCGTCTTGTATGCCCGCACGCCCTCGAACACCCCCATGCCGTAATGCAGGGTATGGGTGAGTACATGGGTGGTAGCTTCGCGCCAGGGGACGAGTTTGCCGTCGTACCAGATGAAGCCGTCGCGGTCGGACATGGACATGGTGATTTCCTTAGTTACGTATGATTGTTGCGAAAGCGCGATTCTAGCCGTTTCTGTGCAGATTATGAAGCGCGCGCTGCGGGCGGAACCCGGCGGGAGTATTCCTTTTGTGGCCGTAACATGTAATCATCGCGCATGGTGGGCACGGGGCAATAAATAAAGGGGGGCAGGGTGCAGCACATCGGGTCGAAGGAAATCAAGCCGGAAATAATGGACACGCAGGAAGAAAAGCTGCGCAAAAGCCTGCTTATCTTTGCGGCAGCCTTCATGACGCTCGGGGTCATGCTGTGGCTGGCCATCTACTGGCTGATGGGCCTCAACTTCTCCAGCAATGTGCCGCTGGGCTACCAGGCCATCTCCGTCGCTTCGCTGGTCTATTACATGCGGACGCGGAATTTCGAGGTCCTGCGTTTCGTCCAGTTGACGCTGTTCCTGTTCGCCCCCTTCGTGATGCAATGGAGCATCGGCAGTTCGATCACCTCGAGCGGCGTGGCGCTGTGGGCGCTGCTCGCACCGATCGGTGCGCTGGTGGTGTCGGGCTGGCGCGATTCCATCCCCTGGTTCGTCGCCTACATGGTGCTTACCGCAGTGTCCGGCTTCTTCGATTTTTACCTGGGCACGGGGGCGACGACCGGGATACCGATGAATACCATCGGCGTGTTCTTCGCGCTCAACTTCGCTGCAATGTCCTCCATCCTGTATTTCCTGGTGCGCTATTTCGTCATCGAGACGGAAAAGATCAAGACCCAGCTCGACCAGCAGCATGCCCTGCTGGCTGAGGAACAGAAGAAATCGGAACGGGTACTGTTCAACGTATTGCCTTCCAACATCGCAGAACGCCTGAAAAACAACCAGGGGTTGATCGCCGACGGTTACGCGGATGTCACGGTGATGTTCGCCGATCTGGTGAACTTTACCCAGCTGACCGAACAGATGTCGCCCGAGCAGATGGTCGGCCTGCTCAATACCGTGTTTTCCGGCTTCGACGAGCTGTCCGAAAAATACGGGCTGGAGAAGATCAAGACCATAGGCGATGCCTACATGGTGGTGGGCGGATTGTCGCGCGAACGCCCGGACTATGTGGAGGATATGGCGAACATGGCGATCGAGATGCTGGAATTCGTCGCCAGGCACCCGGCGCTGGTCAAGCGCAATCTGGGCATCCATATCGGCATCGCCACCGGCCCGGTGGTGGCCGGGGTGATCGGCACCAAGCGCTTCATCTACGACTTGTGGGGCGATACGGTGAATATCGCCAGCCGCCTGACCGACGATGCAAAAGCGGGGCACATCCTCACCGACAAGCTCACCTACAACCGCCTGCGGTTCGGCTACCTGTTCGAGCCGCCGAACATCCTTAACGTCAAGGGCAAGGGCGAGATGACGTCGTATCGGATGCTCGGCCGCGTTACCCATGCCGCCGATCCGGCGCTCGGCAGCAACGTCTACCATCTTCCCGCCGCAGACGGTACCGCCCCCGCTTCGGCCTGATCAGCCGCTCCCCAATAGCGACTCCCACAGCACAGTGACGGCGGCGGTGTCCATTTGACCGGGCGCAATGCGGCAGGGCGTCTGGTTGTTCAGGCGCATCTGGTGTTGCAGTCGACGCAGTTCCCGATACAGTTCGCGTACCTTCTGGCTGAGTCCGGTATCGATCAATCCCAGTTTCGCGGCAGTTTCCAGCAACGCCAGGTTGCCGCGGTTGGCGGTGAGTTCGGGATGATCGGCGGAATGGGCGAGTACGAGGAACTGCACCATGAACTCGATATCCACCATGCCGCCGCTGTCCTGCTTGATGTCGAACAGGCCGCTGGTGTTCGGATGGCCGTCATGCATCTTCTGCCGCATTTCCACCACTTCCTGCCTGAGCCTGGCGGCGTCGCGCGGCTGGCGTAGCACATCAATGCGGATGCGCTCGAACTGAGCGCCGACCGAATCGTCCCCGGCACAGAAACGGGCGCGCGTCAGCGCCTGATGTTCCCAGGCCCAGGCATGCAGGCGCTGGTATTCGTCGAACGCGGCGATCGAGCTGACCAGCAGCCCGCTTTCGCCGTTCGGGCGCAGGCGCAGATCGACCTCATACAGGCGGCCGGACGAGGTGTAGCTGGAAAGCATGGTGTTGATGCGCTGAGCCAGGCGGGCGTAGATTTCGCCCGCATCGGGATGCTCGTCGTCGTAGAGGAAGACCAGGTCGAGGTCCGAGGCGTAGCCCAGTTCGCGCCCGCCCAGCTTGCCATAGGCGATGATGGCGAAGCGCGCGTCATCGCGATGTTTCTTGCGCGCATCGCGCCAGCACAGGCGCAGCACATGCCGCAGGATGAGATCGGCCAGATCGCTCAGGTGGTCGCTCAGCTTTTCCAGCGGCAACAGGCCTTGCAGGTCCATCGCCAGCAGCTGGAAGGTCTGGGCCTGCTGGAACTGGCGCAGCGCATCCATCTCGCGCTCGGTATCGCCCGCATGTGCGGCCAGTTGCGCGGCGAGTTTCGCGTCCAGTGCCGCCCAGTCCGGAGCGACATACAGTTCGCGCGTATCCAGCAGTTCGTCGAGCAGGATAGGGTGCTGGGTCAGGTAATCCCCGGCCCATGCGCTGGCGGCGAGCAGGCGTACCAGGCGTGGCAGCACCTGCGGATATTCGGCGAGGAAGGCGAGATAGGCGGCGCGGCGCGCGATGGCTTCCAGCAGCACCAGCGTGCGATGCAGGGCATCGTCCCGATTGGCCGTCGTTGCGCACAGTTCGGCCAGGCGCGGCACCAGCGTGTCCAGCCGCTGGCGGCTGGCTTCGGGCAACTGCTGGTAGCGGCTGCCGTTACGGAACTGCAGCAGGCTAGCCGCGAGGGCGCCGCACTCCGTGTAGCCGAGCTTGGCGAGCGCGGGTTCCAGCTCGGACGAGGCGGTATCGCTGCGCCACCATGTGCTTTCGCCGATTTCCTGCTTTGCGCCAAACACGGTTTCGAATTGCTGGCTGACGAACTCCCGTGCCGGGGACAGCGCCGTCAGCAGCGCATCGTAATCGGCATAGCCCATCGCTTCGGCAACGATGGCCTGCTGGATGGCGTCTTGCGGCAATTCCTGGGTTTGCTGGTCGTCGAGATATTGCAGGCGATGTTCGAGGTTGCGCAGCAGCACATAGCTGCTGTCCAGCCGTGCGACCACTTGCGCATCCAGCCTGCCGTCGAGCGCCAGCAGTTGCAGCACCTGCCGCGTCGGGCGGATGCGCAAGCGCGCATCGCGGCCGCCGCGGATCAGCTGGAACACCTGGGCGATGAATTCGATCTCGCGGATGCCGCCGGGTCCCAGCTTGATATTGTGGTAGCGGTCGCGGCGAGCGACTTCGGCGCGGATCTGCGCATGCAGCTTGCGCATGGAATCGAAGGCGCCGAAATCCAGGTATTTGCGGAACACGAATGGCTGCGCCAGGCTTTCCAGCTCCTGTGCATGGGCACAGTTTGCCGGCGAGATCACGCGCGCCTTGATCCAGGCGTAGCGTTCCCATTCCCGGCCTTGTGCGACCAGGTATTCTTCCAGCGCGGCAAAGCTCATCGTCAGCGGTCCGCTGTCGCCATAGGGACGCAATCGCATGTCGACGCGGAACACGTAGCCGTCTGCGGTGTGGTCGTTGATGAGCGCGATGAGCTTGCGGCCAAGGCGATTGAAAAACTCGTGGTTGGACAGGGTGCGGCTGCCGTCGGTCTGGCCATCCTCGGGATAGACGAAGATCAGGTCTATGTCGGAAGAAACGTTCAATTCGCCACCGCCGAGCTTGCCCATGCCGATCACCAGCAGTTCCTGGGGCTGGCCGCTGCCGGCGCCGACGGGCTGTCCGAACTGTTCGGACAGCGCGCGCATGGCGAATGCCTGGGCGCAGCGCACGGCCAGTTCGGCCAGGGCGGTCATGCTGCGCATCACTTCGTCGAGGCCGGAAAGCCCATTCAGGTCGCGCGTCAATACGTGCAGCATCACGCGTTTGCGCAGCTGGCGCAGCGCGCGCGACAGCCCGGCCTCGTCGGCGGCAGGGAGCGCAGACGACCAGCTTTGCATGAGCGCCTCGTCGCACGGGAGGAGGTATTGTTCGCGCAACCAGTCCAGCAACTGCGGCTCGGCGTCCAGCAGACGGGCGAGATAATGGCTGCAGCGCCTGGCATGCTGCACCAGTTGGTCGAAGTCGGCTGGAGGATGGGGGTTTTCAGTGTTCATGGCGAGGGCTTCGGGTTAAAATATGCGCACTGGTCTTCTTCGTCGCATTATAGGTTCTCCATGTTCCGCCGGTCTCATTTCTTCATGCTGTCATCCTGCGTCCGCGCACAATGCTGAAAAGCTCCTTACTGCTCGCTTGGCGCGGCATGGGCAAGCTGTCCCGTGCCGTGCTCGAGATCGCCTTGCTGCTGGCCATCGCGGGCGCGCTGGTGCTGCTGACCCTGCGCTACAGCATCCTCCCCGACATCGAGCATTATCATGAGCAGATCACCGCTGCCGCCAGCGCCGCCGTCGGGCAGCCGTTGACCATAGGCCGGATCGAGGCGGACTGGGACGGCCTGCGCCCGCGCCTGTTGCTGTCCGATGTGCAGATCTTCGATAAGCAGGGCCACGTCGCATTGAGCCTGCCGCATCTGGAGAACACGGTGGCATGGACCAGCCTGTTCACCGCGGAGTTGCGCTTCAAGCGGCTGGAGATCGACAGTCCCGACCTGTCGGTGCGCCGCGATGCGCAAGGCCGTTGGTATGTGGCCGGGATCGTGCTGCAAGGCGGGGGCGAAAGCGGGGAGGGTAGCGCGGACTGGCTGTTGCACCAGTCCCAGATCGTCATCCGCCACGGTCGCATCACCTGGCAGGACGAGTTGCGAGCGGCGCCGCCACTGGTGCTGGAACAGGTCGATCTGGGCATCGAAAACCGCTTTGGCCGCCACCGTTTCGCGCTGCTGGCTTCGGCGCCGGCCAGGCTGGCTTCGCGGCTGGATGTGCGCGGCAATTTTTACGGCGACAGCTTTGCCGACATGAGCGAGTGGCAGGGGCAGCTCTTTACCCAGCTTGATTACGCCGATGTGCCGGCATGGAAGACCTGGGTTACGCTGCCGACCGCATTCAGGCGCGGCAAGGGGGCGTTGCGCTTGTGGCTGGGTTTCGAACAGGGACAGCTGAACAGCGTCGATGCGGATGTCGCCCTGGCGGGGGTGCAGGCAAGGCTGTCGGAAGAGTTGCCGCAGCTCGACCTGCGCGAACTGCGCGGACGTGTCGGCTGGCATCTGCTGGAACATGGCTTCGAAGTGACCACGCAACGCCTGTCGTTGCAGATGCGCGACGGCTTCAGGTTGAAACCGACCGATTTCTACTTGCGCCTGGCGGGCGGGGTCGAGTCGAAGCTCGCCTCCGGCGAAATCAGGGCGAACCAGCTGGAACTGGCCGATATCGGCGTACTGTCCTCCTACCTGCCATTGCGCGATGAACTGAAGAAGCAGATCGCCGATACCGCTCCGCAAGGCCGCATCACCAGCCTGCAGGCGCTGTGGCAAAGCAATGCCGGCGAAATATCCCACTATGAACTGAAGGCGAACTTCGATGGCCTGTCCATGCACCGTGTCGGTACGCTGCCCGGTTTTTCCGGGCTGAGCGGAAAGGTGGACGGCGCCGACAGCGGCGGGACGTTCTCGCTCGATAGCCGCAAGGTCAAGCTGGACGCGCCGCAATTGTTCGCCGAGCCGGTCGAGTTCGACACGCTGGCGGCGCGTCTGGGCTGGCAGCGCAATTCGCGCGGCGTGGAGATCAAGCTGAGCAATGTCGAGATTGCCAATGACGATCTTGCCGGGACCATTTACGGCAGTTACCAGACGGAACAGGACGGTCCGGGTTCGATCGATGCCACGGCCAACATGACGCGTATCGCAGTGGGCAACATCGCTCATTACACGCCGATTCCGGCGGTAGGCAAGGCGACGCATGACTGGCTACATTCGGCCGTGCAGGAAGGTCAGGCGGATCGCTTCAAGGTGCGCCTGCGCGGCAATCTGCGGGACTTTCCGTTTGTCGGCAACGAGCGCGGTCTGTTCCGGCTGGAGGCGCGTGCCAAGGGAGTGGCGTTGCAGTTCCTCAAAGACTGGCCGCGCATCGAGGATGCCCAGACCAGCCTGCTGATCGAGGGCAACAGGCTGGAGGCCAATGCCGCGAATGCGACGACGGCGGGTGCGCATCTGCAGAATGTGAAAGTCGTCATTCCCGATCTGCTGTCCAGTAATGTGCTGCTGCAGGTGCGTGGGGAGGCGACAGATGCCACGCAGCGCTGCCTGGACTATATCGTCAAGAGCCCGGTCAACGGTTATCTGGGCGGGTTTGTCGGGGAGATCAAGGCGAATGGCGACGGCAAACTGGGTCTGCAGCTCGATATACCGCTCGGCGATGCGGGGCCGATCAAGGTGCGCGGCGATTATCGTTTCGTGAACAACGAGATCGACTTCGGCGGCAATATCCCGCTGTTGCGCAAGGTGAACGGGGTGTTGCTGTTCACCGAATCGTCGGTGAATGCGGGCGACATCGGCGCGCAGATACTCGGCGGCCCGGCGCATGTGGAAGTGCTGAGCCAGAATGGCGGAGTGATGACGAGGGCGCACGGTACGCTGGACCTGGATGCCCTGAACACGCTGTCGCCGCGTCCCTTGCTGCGTCGTGTGCACGGCAATGCCGACTGGAATACCGAGATTCGGGTGCAGAACGGTTTGCTCGATGTGGCCGTGGATTCGGATCTGCAGGGCGTGGTGTCGGATTTGCCGGCCCCGCTGGACAAACAGGCCGGCGAGCGCATCCCGCTGCACTTCGAGCTGAAAGGCATCGATCCGGGAAGGGAGACGCTGGGTCTGCGCATTGGCTCGCTGCTCGATGCGAAGTTGTCGCGCCAGCGGAACGCGGATGGCATATGGGATATCCGCCGCGGGCGCATCGCGTTCGGCGGGACGGCCAATCCGGGGGGCAAGGAAGGGATATGGATCGTCGGCGAGATTCCACGGGTCTCGCTCGAGGGCTGGAGCGGATTGGGGCTGGCCGCGGGCGGAGGATCGGGGATGCCCAATATCGCGGGCATTGATGTGACCGTAGGGAAGCTGACCGGGTACGGCAATGCGGTGAGTGGACTGGATATCAACGGCAGCGGGCGCAATGGTCTGCTCAGCCTGCGGCTGGCTTCCCGGGAGCTGAATGGCGATGTGATCTGGCAGCCGCAAGGCAACGGCAAATTGCTGGGGCGTTTCAAGAGCGCGATGCTGGGCGAAGGGGCTGCGGATACGGCCAAGCCTGTGCGGCCTGCGGCGGCAAGCAGCGCAGCGCCAGACAACACCGCCTTCCCGGCGGTGGACGTGGCGGTGGAGAAACTCTTCTACAAGGGGCGGCAACTGGGCAAGCTGGAGCTGGAGCTGAGCGAATCCTCCGGCAACGTGCTCCTGGACCGGTTGCTGCTCACCAATCCGGACGGTGTGCTGAACATGAGCGGCAAGTGGCAGGCGGCACCGGAGCAGACGCGGATCAGCGTGCGGGTGGATATCAGCGATGCCGGCAAGATATTGTCGCGCTCCGGCTACCCCGGCAGCCTCAAGGATGGCAATGGTTCCCTGCAGAGCGACCTGTACTGGGCGGGGGGGCCGGACAGCTTCAGTTATGCAAAACTGAACGGGGCGGTGCATCTGAATGTCGGCAAGGGCCGATTCCTCAAGGTCGATCCCGGCGCAGCCAAGTTGCTCGGGGTGCTGAGCTTGCAGTCGATTCCCAAGCGCATCTCGCTGGACTTTACCGATGTGTTCAGCAGCGGTTTCGAGTTCGACAGCATCACCGGCAATGCACAGATCGTGAATGGCTTGCTGCTGACCGATGACATGAAGCTGAACGGTGCGGCAGCCAAGGTCACCATGTCGGGGAGGGTCGACATGATCAACGAAACGCAGGAGCTGAAGGTCCGCATTTTCCCGGCGATCGGGGATAACGTATCGCTGCTTTCGTTTGCCGCCGGCCCCGTGGTCGGGGTGGGCGTTTTGCTGGCAAACAAGTTATTGCGCGATCCGCTCGATAAGCTGGTGTCGTTTGACTACAATGTCAGCGGCAGCTGGGCCGATCCCAAGGTGGAGAAGGTGGGACAGTCCCGCGCCGCGTCGGATGGAGCATCTGCCCAGAGCGGGGTACCCGCCGTGGGCGGAACGGGCTCCGGAGACTGATTGCCTGAAACTTAGCCGTGTCCGAATAACCAGTATCCAGAAAACTTGAAAGCCGCCGAATATGTCATCCCTAGATAGCACCCAATCCCGTATCGCCGCGCAACTCAACGCATTCAAGGTCGCCGCCATCCAGATGGCCTCCGGTCCCAAGGTCGAGGGCAACCTGAGCGAAGCGCGACGCCTGATCGCCAAGGCGGCCGAGCAGGGCGCCAAGCTGGTGGTGCTGCCCGAGTTCTTCGCCATCATGGGCATGAACGAGCAGGACAAGGTGAAAGTATGCGAGCAGGCCGGCCAGGGACCGATCCAGGCCTTTCTCGGCGAGATGGCGCGCAAGCACAAGATATGGCTGGTGGGCGGTTCGATCCCGCTGGCGGCGAGTACGCCCGAGAAGGTGCGCAACAGCCTGCTGGTGTTCGACGAAACCGGCGCCCAGGTGGCGCGCTACGACAAGATCCATCTGTTCAACCTGACGCTGGGCAACGAAAGCTACAACGAAGCCCAGACCATCGAGCCGGGCGACAAGATCGTGGTGGTCGACAGCCCGTTCGGCCGCATTGGCCTGGCAATCTGCTACGACTTGCGCTTTCCGGAGCTGTTCCGCGCCATGAAAAACGTGGACATCATCGTGCTGCCCTCCGCCTTTACCGCGACCACTGGCAAGGTGCACTGGGAGCCGCTGGTGCGCGCCCGCGCCATCGAGAACCTGTCCTACGTCATTGCCGCGGCGCAGGGCGGCTACCACGTCAGCGGCCGCGAAACCCATGGCCATAGCATGATCGTCGATCCGTGGGGCCGCATCGTGGACGAATTGCAGCGCGGTTCCGGCGTGGTCATCGCCGATGTGAATCCGAGCTATCAGGCCAGTTTGCGCAACAGCCTGCCGGCGCTGTCGCACCGCACGATCACCTGCTCATGCTGCGAGAAGGTATGAGCGGAAAATCTGCCATGGGTATCGCGCAGCAGACGCTGCTTGCGGCGCACGGTCTGGAGGCGCGCCATCTGGAGCAGGTGTTCGGCAAGATGCTGGCGCATCGGGTGGATTATGCCGATCTCTATTTCCAGTACAGCCGTGCGGAGAGCTGGTCGCTGGAGGAGGGAATCGTCAAATCGGGCAGTTTCAGCATCGACCAGGGGGTCGGGGTGCGCGCGGTGAGCGGGGAAAAGACCGCCTTTGCCTATTCCGACGACATCACGCGGCAGGCACTGGAAGAAGCTGCGCTGGCGACACGCGCCATCGCCCGCCAGGGCGGCAACCAGAGCGCGGCCCATATGCATGCAGGCAAGACGCGGGAGCTTTACCTGCCGCACGATCCCATCGCGACCCTGAAAGCCGACGACAAGGTTGCACTGCTGGAGAAACTGGAGCGCATGGCGCGTGCGCTCGACCCGCGCGTGACCCAGGTGATGGCCAGCCTGGTCGGCGAATACGATGTGATCCTGGTGGCACGCAACGATGGCCTGATGAACGCGGACATCCGGCCGCTGGTGCGCCTTTCGCTGCAGGTGATCGTCGAAAGCAACGGACGCCGCGAACAGGGTTCGGCAGGCGGCGGCGGGCGCTTCGGCTATGACTATTTCGGTGACGAGGTATTGCAGCGCTATGCCAGGGAGGCGGTGCACCAGGCTGTCGTCAATCTGGATGCACGCCCCGCACCGGCCGGCAACATGACCGTGGTGCTGGGCAGCGGCTGGCCCGGCATCCTGCTGCATGAGGCGGTAGGGCACGGTCTGGAGGGCGATTTCAACCGCAAGGGCAGCTCCGCCTTCTCCGGCCGTATCGGCGAGCGCGTTGCCGCCAAGGGCGTGACTGTAGTGGATGACGGCACCATCGCCGATCGGCGCGGGTCGCTCAATGTGGACGACGAAGGCAACCTGACGCAGCGCACGGTGCTGATCGAGGACGGCATCCTGCGCGGCTACCTGCAGGACACCATGAACGCCCGCCTGATGGGCGTGCCGGTGACCGGCAATGCGCGGCGCGAATCGTTCGCGCACCTGCCCATCCCGCGCATGACCAACACCATGATGCTGAACGGCGACAGGACGCCGCAGGAGATCATCGCCTCGGTCAAGCACGGCCTGTATGCGGCGAACTTCGGCGGCGGCCAGGTGGACATCACCAGCGGCAAATTCGTGTTTTCCACCACCGAGGCCTACATGATCGAGGACGGCAAGATCACCTATCCGGTCAAGGGCGCGACGCTGATCGGCAACGGCCCCGAAGCGCTGACGCGCGTCAGCATGATCGGCAACGACCTCGCGCTGGATCCCGGCGTCGGCACCTGCGGCAAGGAAGGCCAGAGCGTGCCGGTCGGCGTAGGGCAGCCGACCGTGCGTATCGATGGCCTGACCGTGGGCGGGACGGCCTGATCTTTTAACGCTGTTTTTGCACGGCGGGCGGTCGGCCCGCCTTGTGTTTCACCTCGATGAATATGCCCGGTCGCGGCGGGTGAATTCGTCTGTCGCAGACGGGCAGATTTCCGCATGTGCGGCGGTCATCCGAAGGGTATCTCACGGTATAATCCGCGCCCTATGCAGATTCTACGCGGACTCCATTCGACCGACCTCCAGGCTGCGGCCGTGACCATCGGCAACTTCGATGGCGTGCATCTCGGCCATCAGGCGATGCTGAATGAACTGCGCACTGCCGCCCAGGCGCGCGGGCTGCAGACGGCCGTGGTGATCTTCGAGCCGCATCCGCGCGAGTTCTTCACCCCGCAGCAGGCGCCGGCGCGACTCACCAGTCTGCGTGAAAAGCTCGAGCTGTTCGGCACCATGGGCGTGGACCGTGTGCATGTGTGCCGTTTCGATGCGCTGTTCGCGCGCAGGACGGCAGCCGATTTCATCCACGCCCTGCACGAGAAGTTGCACGCCCGGTTCGTGCTGATCGGCGACGATTTCCGCTTCGGCAGCGGACGCGCCGGCGATTTCGCATTGATGGAGAAGATCGGTGCGCAGCGGGGCTTCGAGGTGCGGGCAGTGCACAGCGTGTTGTACGACGGCGTGCGCATCTCCAGCACCGCGATCCGTGCGGCACTGGCGGCCGGGCAGATCCGCATGGCGCGCGAATACCTGGGGCGTCCGTACAGTATCAGCGGGCGCGTGGTGCATGGCGACGGCGTGGGGCGCAAGCTGGGGTTCCCGACCGCGAACGTGCAGTTGAAGCACAATCTGCCGCCGCTCAAGGGCATCTATGTGGTGCTGGCGCATGCCGAGGGACTGGGCGTGCTGCAGGGGGTGGCCAGCCTGGGGGTGCGTCCGACGCTGAAACAGGATGCCGGGCATGTGCTGGAGGTGCATCTGTTCGAATTCGCGCAGCAGATCTATGGCCGGCACCTGCGCGTGGAATTCCTGCAGAAGCTGCGCGACGAAGAGAAGTACCCGAACCTGGAAGCGTTGACCCGGCAGATTGCGCTGGATGTTGAGATGGCAAAGAAATGGTTTATCGAACATGAGTGAAGACAAAAAGAAATACCCGCTGAATCTACCCGACACGGCGTTCCCCATGCGCGGCGACCTGGCCAAACGCGAGCCGCTGATGCTGCAACAATGGCAGGCGCAGCAGCGCTATCAGCGCATCCGCAAGGCGGCTGCGGGGCGCCCCAGGTTCATCCTGCACGACGGCCCGCCCTATGCCAACGGCGACATCCACCTCGGCCACGCGGTGAACAAGATCCTCAAGGACATCATCGTCAAATCGAAGACGCTGGCGGGTTTCGATGCGCCCTACGTGCCGGGCTGGGATTGCCATGGCTTGCCCATCGAGCTGCATGTGGAAAAGAAGCACGGCAAGAACATCCCGCCCTCGCAGTTCCGCGAGCTGTGCCGCGCCTATGCCGCAGAGCAGGTCGCCAGGCAGAAGAAGGACTTCATCCGCCTCGGCGTGCTGGGCGATTGGGACCGGCCTTACCTGACCATGGATTTCGAGACCGAGGCCGACATCATCCGCGCACTCGGCAAGATTCTCGAACGCGGCTATCTGTATCAGGGGCGCAAGCCGGTCAACTGGTGCCTGGATTGCGGTTCCGCGCTGGCCGAAGCCGAAGTGGAATACGAGGACAAGGTATCGTCCGCCATCGATGTCGGTTTCGAGGTGAAGGACAAGCATGCGGTGGAGAGGGCGTTCGGCGTATCGCTGTCCGGCAGCGCCAAGGTGTACGCGGTGATCTGGACCACCACGCCGTGGACGCTGCCTGCCAACCAGGCGGTGAGCGTGCATCCGGAATTGCAGTACGACCTGATCCGTACCGAGAAGGGTTATCTGATCCTGGCATACGACCTCGCCGCCGATTGCCTCAAGCGTTACCAGCTGGCGGGCAGCAACGACCGCGGCGACGGTATCGCCGCCACCTGCTACGGCAAGGCGCTGGAAGGCCTGCCGCTGCAACATCCGTTCTATGAGCGCATCGTGCCGGTCATCTGCGGCGAACACGTCACGCTGGATGCGGGTACGGGGCTGGTGCATACCGCGCCGGCGCACGGTGTCGACGACTATGTGGTGGGACAGAAGTACAGCCTGCCGAGCGACAATCCCGTAGGCGACGACGGCAAGTTCATTTCCACCACGCCGGCAGTCGGCGGCACACCGCTGGCCGGGGTGTTCGTGTGGAAGGCCAACGATATCGTGCTGCAGGCGATCGAGGCGAGCGGGCACTTGCTGCACCAGGAAAAACTCAAGCACAGCTACCCGCATTGCTGGCGCCACAAGACGCCGATCATCTTCCGCGCCACGCCGCAGTGGTTCATCGGCATGGAACAATCTTTTCTCCCCCCTCCTGCCAGCGGGAGAGGGGGGGAGGGTCTGGTTCAAACCTCACGTCACTCAAACGCTCCTCACCCTAACCCTCTTCCGCTTGCGGGAGCGGGAATAAAATTGCGCGACCTCGCCAATCAGGCAGTCGATCAAACTGAATTTTTCCCCTCATGGGGGCGCGCCCGTCTTGAAGCGATGATCAGGAACCGTCCCGACTGGTGCGTGTCGCGCCAGCGCAACTGGGGCGTGCCGATGCCGTTTTTCGTGCACAGAGAGACCATGGCATTGCATCCGCGCACGCCGGAGTTGCTGGAGCAGGTTGCCAAACTGGTCGAACAGTCGGGCATCGAGGCGTGGTTCTCGCTGAACAGCGTCGATTTGCTGGGCGAGGATGCGGCGCATTATCGCAAGCTTTCCGACACGCTGGACGTGTGGTTCGATTCCGGCACGACGCATTTCGCCGTGCTGCGCAACCGCGCCGATCTGGCCTATCCGGCCGACCTGTACCTGGAAGGTTCGGACCAGCATCGCGGCTGGTTCCAGTCCTCGCTGCTCACCGGCTGCGCCATCGACGGACGCGCGCCTTATCGTCAGTTGCTCACGCACGGTTTCACCGTGGACGAGAAGGGCTACAAGATGTCGAAGTCGCGCGGCAACGGCATCGAGCCGCAGGACATCTGCAACAAGCTCGGTGCGGACATCCTGCGCCTGTGGATCGCCTCCACCGACTATTCGGGCGAGATGTCCTTGTCGGAAGAGATCCTCAAGCGCGTGACCGACGGTTACCGCCGCATCCGCAACACCCTGCGCTTCCTGCTGGCCAACATCGCCGATTTCGACGTGGCACGCGATGGGCTGCCGGTGGAACAGTGGCTGGAGATCGACCGCTATGCATTGGCATTGACCGCGGCCTTGCAGGCTGAAGTGACCGGTGACTATGCGCGCTACGAATTCCACCTCGCGGTGCAGAAGCTGCAGGGTTTCTGTTCGGAAGAACTGGGCGGCTTCTATCTCGACATCCTGAAGGACAGGCTGTACACCGCAGGGGAGAATTCAAAAGCACGCCGCTCCGCGCAAAATGCGCTGTACCACATCACTCATGCGCTGGCACGGCTGATCTCGCCGATCCTGAGTTTCACCGGCGAAGAAGTGTGGGCCACTCTGAATGCCAGGGATGATGTGAGCGTGTTCGAACAAGTCTGGTACGAATCGCCGAATTCGGGTTTGGATGGTGCGACAGTGAGTGCTTGGGGCGATATTCGCGCACTGCGGGAGCAGGTGAACAAGAAGCTGGAAGAGCAGCGTGCAGCCGGTGCCATCGGTTCCGCATTGCAGGCCGAGGTGGACGTGTACGCACCCAAAGCGATATTCGATTTGCTGGCGCGGCTGGGGGACGATCTGCGGCTGGTGTTCATTACCTCGCGAGCCAATGTGCACCTGCGCGAGGGGGAACTGGAGATCAAGGTTGTGCCGAGCGCCCACCAGAAGTGCGAGCGCTGCTGGCACTATCGCGCGGATG
>JAJZUH010000133.1 GCA_021847165.1 Pseudomonadota bacterium | reverse complement strand
CCTTCTGCGATGAGGCCCAGTCCGAGGCTGCGCCCCAAAGCGATGATCGCGGCCACGATCGCCTCGTCATCGCGGTTGCCGGGCAGGTCCTGTACGAAGGATTGGTCGATCTTGAGGCTGTTGATGGGAAAGCGTTTCAAATAACTCAGGCTGGAGTAGCCGGTGCCGAAATCGTCGATGGAGAACTGCATGCCGGCTTCATGCAGTTTTCTCAGGGTATCCAGCGTCCCGGCCGAGTTGTGCATCAGCACGCTTTCCGTCAGTTCAAGCTCGATCACCCCAAGTGCCGGATCCAGGCCGCTTTCCTTCATGATGCCCAATACCAGGCTGGCGAAATCGGGTTGCCTGAATTGCACCGCCGACAGGTTGACGGCGATACGGATATCCGGAAAGCCTGCCGCCAGCCACAGGCCGGCTTGTTTGCAGGCCGTGCGCAGGACCCATTCTCCCACCGGCAGGATCAGGCCGGTCTCTTCCAGCACCGGGATGAATTCTCCCGGCATGACCAGCCCGCGATCCGCGCTTTGCCAGCGCAGCAAAACTTCCATCCCGACCACCTTGCCGCTTTGCAGATCGGCCTTGGGCTGGTAATGGAGCACGAATTCTTCGCGCTCCAGGGCGCGCCGCAAATCGGTCTCCAGCTTCAGGTGGCGCCAGGCCGAGGCGTTCATCTGCCCCGCGTAATACTGGAAATTGTTGCGTCCTTCATTCTTGGCGTGATGCAGCGCGGCCGCCGCATTTTTCAGCAAGGCAGTCGTGTTCACTCCATCGAACGGATAGATGCCGATACCCATGCTGAAAGTGACGTAAATCTCGTTGTCGCCGATGGTGACGGGGTCGTGCGCAAAGGAATCGAGGATATTCTGTGCCACTTCGCCGGCATAGTGGGTGGCCTTGATCCCGGTCAGCAGCAGGCCGAACTCATCCCCGGCGATGCGCGCCACGGTGTCGCATTCGCGTGCGTGACGGGCCAGCCGACTGGCCACGATCTGCAACACTTCGTCCCCGACGGGGTGGCCGAAGGAATCGTTGACCTGCTTGAAACGGTCCAGGTCGAGGGACAGGACCGCCACCATGCGATCGTCCCGATGCGCGCGCGCGATCTCCTGGTCGAGCCGGTCCAGGAACAACAAACGATTGGGCAGATCGGTCAGCGGGTCGTAATGCGCAATGCGTTCGATCTGGCTGTCTTTTTGTTCCATCTCGGCGGCCAGCTCGAGATTGATCTGGGACAGCAGGACATTCGCCCCCTGGATGTCGTGCAGCAGTTTTTCCTTTTGCCGCATCAGTTCATAGCGCCGGAACGCTTCCAGCACGTCGGCCCGCAAGGCCTCGTTATCCCACGGCTTGGTGAAGAACTTGTAGATGGCGCCACGGTTGATGGCATCCGTCACCGAATTGAGATCGGCATAACCGCTCAGGACGATGCGGATGGTCTGCGGATAGAGTTCGTAAACCCTGGTCAGGAATTCCACCCCGGACATCCCCGGCATGCGCTGGTCCGAGATGACCACCCCGACCTCGTGCCGGGCCAGTATCTCCAGGCCTTCTATGCCGCTGTTGGCGCGCAGTATCGCGTAACCGTCGCCGCGCAGCAGGCGTGCCAAGGCAGCACCAATCTCATCCTCGTCGTCGACCAGCAGCAACGTTCGTTCCACGGCGCACCCCATATGCACTGAGTGCCTGCACTCTATCACGACATGCGATGTTTGACACCGGAGGCAAGGCGGAAACCGGTTCCGCGTACCGGCCGGCTGCCGGGGTCAGTCGATCCCCTGGATCAGCTGCTCCAGGCGCGAGCGGCCTTCCGGCGTGGACATCACCATCAGCACATCCCGCTCCCGCAAAAGGTGGTTCGCCTGCGGATTGAACTGCCAGGAATTATCGCGTTGCAGCGCCAGCACCATGCAGTCCTTGTTGCTCTGGTACAGCACGCTCAATGGCTTTCCCGCCAGACTTTCCGGAATGACGACTTCTTCCATGCGCAGATTGCTGTCCGTTTTCAGCATCTCGTCGAGG
The DNA here is from genome assembly GCA_021847165.1 of Pseudomonadota bacterium. Taxonomy (GTDB): domain Bacteria; phylum Pseudomonadota; class Gammaproteobacteria; order Burkholderiales; family Gallionellaceae; genus Sideroxyarcus. The sequence continues at coordinate 3,605 of JAJZUH010000133.1, read as the reverse complement.
AAGTTCATGACGTTCGGCCGCACCATCGCCGAAACGATGCGCAAGCCGCCGCTGAAATCGGGGGAGATGACCTCATCCGCCCCGGCCCGACGCGTCTTTTCCGCGTTTTTCAAGGCGTGGCAGCGCGCCACCACGCGCAGATGAGGATTGAGCTGTTTGGAGCTCAGGCTGATAACCAGGTTGGCGCTGTCGTCGTGCGCAACGGCGAACACCCCCTTGGCTCGCTGCACGCCGGCAGCCAGCAGCACATCGTTGTCGGTGGCGTCGCCATGCAGGTAGAGTTGGGCGGGATGGCTTTCCAGGTACTGCTGGATGTTGCCGATATCGCTGTCGACGATGACCGAAGGGCGTCCGGTCAGTTCCAGATCGTGCGCCACATTGCTGCCCACCAGACCGACGCCGCACACGATATAGTGGTTTTTCAACTGCCCGATTTTGTTTAGCATCTTCTTTCTCCGCCGCAAGACATTGAGATCGTTTTCCAGCATGAATGCCGTCACCGTGGAAAGCACATACCCCAGCACGCCGATGCCGGCGATGCCGATGAACACGGTAAACAGCCGGCCATATTCATACCGGGTGACGTCGACCACCTCGTGGTATCCGATGGTGGCGATGGTGATGAACGTCATGTAAAAGCAGTCCATCCAGGAATACTGCGGACCGCCGAGGATGCGATAGCCTACCGTACCGATGAGGAACACCGTGACCAGCGCCAGCAGGGCGATCAGCAGGTTGCGGAACACCCTCGATTCATGATGATCGACCGTCCTATTCATCCTGCATGTCGGCGCCGGGGAAGAGCACATCGCTGAAGCCGAAGTTCCTCATGTCCCGGATACGCATGGGATAGAGGATGCCATCGAGATGGTCGCACTCGTGCTGCACCACGCGCGCATGAAAGCCGCTCACCGTGCGATCGATGAGCGCGCCGTATTCGTCGCGGCCCTGATAGCGCAGATGTGTAAAGCGCGGCACCAGTCCGCGCATGCCGGGCACGCTCAGGCAGCCTTCCCAGCCCTCCTCCATCGCGTCGGACAGCGGCGTCAGTACGGGGTTGATGAGCACGGTCTGGGGGACGGTCTCGGCATCCGGGTAGCGCGGGTTGCTGTTCACCTCGAATATGACCACGCGCAGGTTCACGCCGATCTGCGGCGCCGCCAGGCCGACGCCATCCATGGCCAGCATGGTGTCCCGCATATCGACCAGCAACGCGTGCAACTCCGGCGTGTCGAACAGGTGGACCTCTTCAGCCTGGCGTAACAGGCGCGCATCGCCCATGCGCAGCACGTCTCTAGTCGCCATCTTGCTCTACCGCCCGTTCCAGAACGTTCCGCACCCGCTCCATGGCCGGATTCATCACCGTACCTATCGTCTCCAGGGGGACGCCGTCGCGGCTGTTGCCGCGTCCGGCGGCATAGTTGACCACGACCGCAATGGTCGCATATGCCAGGCCGAGTTCCTTGGCCAGGGCCGCCTCCGGCATGCCGGTCATGCCGACCATGTCGGCACCGTCGCGTTCGATCCGGTTGATCTCCGCCGCCGTTTCCAGTCGCGGTCCCTGGGTGACGGCGTGCACACCGCCATCCACGCATGTGTCGTTCGCACTCTTCACGGCGGACAACAAATACTGGCGCAGCTTCTCGTTGTAGGGCCGGGTGAAATCGATGTGCGTGACCGCCCTGTCCTTGCCGTCGAAATAGGTGAAGTCGCGGCCATAGGTGTAGTCGATGATCTGGTCCGGCACCACCAGCGTGCCCGGCACAAGGTCTTCGCGGATGCCGCCGACCGAGGTGACTGCGATGACGCGCGTGGCCCCCTGGTCGCGCAGCGCCCACAGATTGGCGCGGTAGTTCACCTGGTGCGGCGGGATGGTATGGCCATAGCCATGCCGCGCGAGGAACATCAATTCGCGCTGGTTGATGGTGCCGAAGGTCATCGGCCCGGACGGCTCGCCGTAAGGCGTGCGCATCACCTGACGATGCGTGATCTTGAGGTTGCTTAACTGTGAAAAACCCGTACCGCCGATGATCGCCAACATATCCGTCTTCCCCTTGATGAAACCCCAGAAGCTGCAGCCAGTCTCCCGCGAAACCAGGACAGGCGCGGGACAGGCAGCCTCTTATACCGCATAGATCGCTGGCAGATTGCGCCACGCACCGTGGATGTCCATGCCATATCCGAACACGAAGCGGTCAGGCAATGTCATGCCGACAAAATCGGCACGGATGGGCTTGGGCTTGCCATTCTCCTTGTCGGCGAAGACCGCGCTATAGAATTTGCTGGCCCCCAGCTCCATCACGCGCTGCCTGATCGCCTGCAAGGTCTCGCCTTCGTCGAGGATGTCGTCCACCACCAGCACCACCTTGTTGCGCACATTCTCGCGCGGAGCGACTTTCCAGTGCAATTCGCCGCCCTGCCTCTCGTTCCCGTAGCGCGAAACATGCAGGTAATCGAAGTCGAGCGGGAAGTCGAGCAGCGGCAGCAACTGGCCGGTAAATACCACGGCGCCGCCCATCACCGACAATACCAGCGGGTGCTGGTCCGCCAGCGTCGCATTGATCTCATCCGCCACCCGCCGCACCGCCGCCTGCACCTCGCCTGCCGAACGGATCTGTTCGGCATCCCGCAATATGGCACGCGCTTCCTGGTTGCAGATGGTCACGACACGGTCTTCAGGTACGCGGCGAAATCCCGGCGCAGCTCTTCATGCTTCAGACCGAATGCGACCTGCGCCTGCAGGTAACCCAGCTTGGAGCCGCAGTCGTAGCGGGTCCCGTCAAAGCGGTAAGCCAGCAATTGTTCGTCCTTCATCAGTTCGGCGATCCCGTCGGTAAGCTGTATCTCTCCGCCCGCCCCCGGCTGGATGTTCTCCAGATGATGGAAGATGCGCGGAGTCAGGATGTAACGCCCCACGACGGCCAGCGTCGACGGCGCCACTTCCGGCTTCGGCTTCTCCACAATGCCGTGCACGCGTTCGATGTCCTTTTCCAGATTGGTGCTGCTGACGATGCCGTATTGCTTGGTATGCGCACGCGGCACTTCCTGCACGCCGAGGATCGAGCACTGGTGTTTGGAAAACACGTCCACCATCTGCTTCACGATGGGTGGCCGGCCGTCGATCAGGTCGTCGGCCAGGATGACCGCGAACGGTTCGTCCTGGATGACCGGCTTGGCGCATAGCACGGCATGCCCCAGCCCCAGCGGTTCCGCCTGGCGGATATAGATGCAGTTCACATGCTTGGGCACGACCGATTGAACCACTTCCAGCAAGGCCGTCTTGCCCTGTGCTTCCAGGGTGGCTTCCAGCTCGTAGGCCTTGTCGAAATGATCCTCGATGGCGCGCTTGTTGCGCCCGGTGATGAACACCATGTCGGTGATGCCTGCTGCCACGGCTTCTTCCACTGCATACTGGATCAGCGGCTTGTCCACGACCGGCAACATCTCCTTGGCTGTCGCCTTGGTGGCGGGCAGGAAACGGCTGCCCATGCCGGCAACGGGGAACACTGCTTTGGTGATTTTCTGTCTCATGGTTTCTCGTACTCTTTCAATTGATCCAACAACTGTTGCTCATCCCATACGGGCACATTCAATTCGCGCGCCTT
>JAJZUH010000132.1 GCA_021847165.1 Pseudomonadota bacterium | reverse complement strand
GTCGGGGGGTGCGTTGCAAGCCAGGAAGGCGAAGCCATTGTCAGACGAGCGCCTTATGTCGATGTGGTGTTCGGCCCGCAGACCTTGCACCGGTTGCCGCAGCTCATTGCGGCACGCCGCGCAAGCGGCCGGCCGCAGGTGGACATCAGTTTCCCCGAGATCGAAAAGTTCGACCATGTGCCGGTGTCGCAGGCCACGCATGGCTCGGCCTTCGTTTCCATCATGGAAGGATGCAGCAAATACTGCACTTTCTGCGTGGTGCCGTATACGCGCGGCGAGGAGGTTTCGCGCCCGTATGCCGATGTGATGCGCGAGGTGGAAAGCCTGACGGCGCAGGGCGTAGGCGAGATCACCCTGCTGGGGCAGAACGTGAACGCCTATCAGGGCGAGACGGAAGACGGCGACACGGTGGATTTCGCATTCCTGGTCCAAGCCGTCGCGGCATTGCCCGGCGTGCAGCGTCTGCGCTATACCACCTCGCATCCGCGCGAGATGTCGCAACGCCTGATCGATGTGTACGCGACCACGCCCAAACTGGTCAGCCACTTGCATCTGCCGGTGCAATCCGGATCGGACCGGATCCTGATGGCGATGAAACGCGGCTACACAGCGCTGGAATATAAATCCATCGTGCGCAGATTGCGCGCGGTACGGCCGGACATTTCCATTGGTTCTGATTTCATCGTCGGCTTTCCCGGCGAGACCGAGGCGGATTTCGAGGCGACCATGAAACTCATCGACGAGGTCGGTTTCGATGCCAGCTTCAGCTTCATCTACAGCCCGCGCCCCGGCACGCCGGCGGCGGAAATGGCCGACGATACGCCGGAAGAGACGAAACAGGCGCGACTGCATCGCCTGAAAGCCCGGCTGCAAGAGCTGGATCAGCAGATCAGCGAGTCCATGTGGGGCGGCGTGCAGCGGGTTCTGGTGGAAAACATTTCGCGCAAGAACGAGCGGGAAATGGCGGGGCGCACTGAAAACAACCGGGTGGTGAACTTCGTCGGTTCACCGGGCATGCTGGGGCGTTACGTGGATGTGCGCATCCTGCCGGGATCCGTACATACATTACGCGGAGAACTGGTGATGCAATCGTGAGCGGCACAGTGAGCCTTTCCTTCGAGCCGGTGGACAACGCTCGCCTGGCCAATCTGTGCGGTGCGTTCGACGAAAACCTGCGTCAGATCGAGACGGCGCTGGAAGTGAACATCGCGCGGCGCGGCGAGCGCTTTACCATCACGGGGCCGCAGGCAGCCCTGGCGCGCGCAGTGATGGAACGTTTCTATCTCGAAGCCAAACACGACATCACGCTGGAGCGCCTGCAGCTGGGCCTGATCGAGTGCATGAAGCAGGATCTGCCCGATGCGCAAAGCGAATCGGTGCCGCTGCTGATGACGCGCAAGTCCGAAGTGCGCGGGCGCACCGTGCGCCAGAACGAATACCTGCAGGCCATCCAGGAGCACGACATCACCTTCGGCGTCGGCCCGGCGGGTACCGGCAAGACCTATCTCGCCGTTGCGTCCGCCGTCGACGCGCTGCAGCGCGAGACGGTGAAGCGCCTGGTGCTGGTGCGTCCGGCGGTGGAAGCGGGCGAGCGCCTGGGTTTCCTGCCCGGCGATCTGGCGCAGAAGGTCGATCCTTATCTGCGTCCTTTGTACGACGCGCTGTACGATCTGATGGGGCTGGACAAGGTCGCCAAGGCATTCGAGCGCGGCATGATCGAGGTCGCTCCGCTGGCGTATATGCGCGGCCGCACGCTGAACCATTCCTTCATCATCCTGGACGAGGCGCAGAACACCACGCCGGAGCAGATGAAGATGTTCCTGACGCGCATCGGCTTCGGCAGCAAGGCGGTGATCACCGGCGACGTGACGCAGATCGACCTGGCGCGCGGGCAGAAGAGCGGCCTCAACGATGCGCGCATCGTGCTGAAAGACGTGCGCGGCATCGCCTTCCAGCAGTTCCTCTCCGAAGATGTGGTGCGCCATCCATTGGTGCAGAAGATCGTTTCGGCCTACGAAAGATTCGACAATAAGAACCATGACTGAACCACACAAGCTCTCGCTGTCCGTGCAGTACGCCAGCAATGCCAAGAAACTGCCGACGCGGCCACAGTTCCGCCGCTGGGTAAAAATCGCGCTGGAGCGGGATGTGCAGATCGCATTGCGCATCGTGGACGAGATCGAGGGGCGCGCACTCAACCAGAGCTATCGCGGCAAGGATTACGCGACTAACGTGCTGACCTTTGTCTACGACGATTCTTCGCCGTTGTATGGCGACGTCGTGATCTGTGCGCCGGTGGTGGCGCGCGAGGCGAAAGAGCAAGGCAAAGATCTGCTGGCGCATTATGCGCACCTCACCATCCATGCGGCGCTGCATCTGCAGGGTTACGACCACGAAAAAAAACGCGAAGCGGAAGCGATGGAAGCGCGCGAGACTGCGTTGATGCTCAAATTGAGGTATCCTGCGCCTTATCTCGTTAGTTGATGTTGAGTAATGGACGGTTCGGAAAGTAGTCACAAGCCCACCTTGCTGGAACGGCTCTCCATGATGCTGTTGCGGGAGCCGGAAGACCGCGAGCAGTTGATCTCCCTGTTGCACAGCGCCTACGAGCGCAACCTGCTGGATGCTGACGCGCTCTCCATGATGGAAGGGGTCATCCAGGTCTCCGAGCGCCAGGTGCGCGAGATCATGATCCCGCGGGCGCAGATGGATGTCATCGACATCAGCCAGCCCCCGGAAAAATTCATTCCCTATGTCATTGAAACCGCGCACTCGCGCTTTCCCGTCACCGACGGCGACAAGGACAACATCATCGGCATCCTCCTGGCGAAGGACCTGTTGCGCTATTACGCCGGGGAGCGGTTCGATGTGCGCGACATGCTGCGCCCGGCCGTGTTCGTGCCGGAATCGAAACGCCTCAACGTGCTGCTGCGCGACTTCCGCAGCAACCGCAATCACATCGCGCTGGTGGTGGATGAATACGGTGGCGTGTCCGGCATGGTGACCATCGAGGACGTGCTAGAGCAGATCGTCGGCGACATCGCCGACGAATACGACTTCGACGAGGACGAGGACAACATCATCCGCCAGGACGACGCGCATTGGCGGGTAAAGGCCGATACCGAGATTTCCGATTTCAACGAGATGCTGGGGACCGCCTTCAGCGACGAAGAATACGACACCATCGGCGGTCTCGTGCTCAAGGCCGCCGGTCAGCTGCCCAAGCGTGGCGAACGCTTCCAGATCGGCGAATGGCAATTCACCGTGCTGCGTGCGGACAGCCGCAGGCTGCATTCGCTGCTGGTGGAGCGCACGCTGATCGAGGCGGGCGAACAGGCTTAGCGCCGCGAGGCTCCAGCGATGGGCCAGATGAAAGCACCGGAAACGTCGCTATGGTCGCCGGGCATGATGTCCGTATTGGCGGCGCAATTCCTATCCGCACTGGCCGACAATGCCATCCTGATCGTGGCCATCGCGATCGTCAGAGCCCAGAACCATCCCGGCCTGGTCCCCCAGTTGCAGGAGTTCTTCGTGCTGCCGTTCATCCTGCTTGCGCCGTTTGTCGGGCAAGTCGCGGACGCATATTCCAAGGGGCGCGTCATGCTGGGAGCAAACCTGCTCAAGCTGTCCGGCGCACTGAGCATGGCAGCGGGCGCCAATCCGCTGGCTGCCTATGGTTTGATCGGCATCGGCGCCACAATATATTCGCCGGCCAAATACGGCATCCTTGCGCAGATGTTCGGGCCGACCGCGCTGGTGCGTGCCAACGGCATGATGGAAGGCTCGACCATTGTCGCCATCCTGCTCGGGGTCATCCTGGGCGGCTGGCTGGCAGACCACTCGCTGACCTGGGCATTTACGGGCGTGATCGCGGCATATGGCCTGGCTACCCTCGCCAACCTGTTCGTCCCGCGCTTGCCGGCGGAAAGAATCACGACAACGTTTCATCCGTGGTCGTTGCTCGGACAATTCCTGATCTCGCTGTCGCTGATGCTCAAAAACCGGGACTCGCGTTTCAGCCTGCTGGGAACCAGTGTGTTCTGGGGCAGCGGAACGACCCTGCGCTTGCTGTTGTTTGCCTGGGTCCCTGCAGCACTGTTGATCGCCGACAATCAGACGCCGGCCAACCTGATGGGCGCGGTGTCCATCGGCATCGTATTGGGTGCGGCTGTAGCCGGCTGGTGGGTGTCCTTGCGCAATGTCAACCGCGCGCTGCTTGGAGGGTTGCTGCTCGGGCCGCTCATCCTGGCACTTGCATTCGTGCATGACCTTGCCTTGGCGGCGATCCTGATGATTGCGATCGGTGCCAGCGGCGGCCTGTTCGTCGTTCCGCTCAACGCCTTGCTGCAGGAGCGCGGTCACACCAGCATCGGGTCGGGCAAGGCATTGGCGGTGCAGAACTTCGCCGAGAACATTGCAATGTTACTGTTCGTGGGCGTATATGGCTGGGCAGTGTCTGCAGGCGCTTCAATCACGCTGATCATCGGCGCATTCGGCCTGTCTCTGTCAATGGCCATAGCGGCGCTGGCCGTGTTCCGGCGGAAGCATGCGTGACTAGCCGGTCGGCCTGCGCGATTGCAAGCGAGAGGGGCAAGCTCAGGCAACCAGGGGAGTCATTCAGGTCTTTCCCGACATTCAGAACTTCTCGTCCTCGCGCAGGTAGCGCCATTGCCCCTGTGGCAGTTCGCCCAGCCTGACCTTGCCGATGCGGACGCGCTTCAGCGCGGTGACCCGCAATCCCACCATCTCGCACATGCGGCGGATCTGGCGCTTCTTGCCTTCGACCAGGATGAAGCGCAGCTGGTCCTCGTTCTGCCAGCTGACCTTGGCGGGCTTGAGTTTCTTTCCGTCCAGCGACAGGCCGTGATTCAGCAGCGCCAGGCCGTTGCCGACCAGCTTGCCCTGCACGCGCACCAGGTATTCCTTTTCGATGGGCGAATCTTCGCCGATGAGCTGCCTGGCGATACGCCCGTCCTGGGTGAGCACGAGCAAGCCGGTCGAGTCGATATCCAGCCTTCCGGCAGGCGCGAGGCCGAGCAGCTGGCTGCGGTGGAAGCGTTGCGGCGCAGTGTCCTGTTCCCAGCGCGTGGAGGCATCGAGCAGCAGGATGGCGGGCTTGTAGCCTTCCTCGGCCTGGCCGGAAACATAACCGACAGGTTTGTGCAGCAGGATGGTGACGCGGCCCTGCTGTTTGGCCTGCGCGGCTTTTTCAAGGGTGATCTTTTGCGTGGGCAGGACCTTGGTGCCGAGTTCGCTGACGACCTCGCCGTCCACTTTCACCCAGCCTCGGGCGATGTAGTCATCCGCTTCGCGGCGGGAGCAGAGGCCCTGTTCGGACATGAGTTTGGAGAGTCGTATCTTTTCCATGGGTAAAGGAGTCTATTGTGGGTCAAGCATGATGAAGGAAACGGGATGGCCGGACTGCACTCAACCTAATGTCGGAAACAGGCCGCGCAACCCGCCGGCGATGAACTCGACCGCGATTGCAGCCAGCAGCAGTCCCATCAGGCGCGTGACGATGTTGCTGCCTATCCGGCCCAGGCGCTGCGAGACCCAGGGGGCGATGAGAAAGGTCAGCCATACGGTCAGGCTGAGTGCCACGAGCACCAGCGCCATCATGCCATAGTGGCCGGCGTTGGTGCCCTTGTGCGCATCGAG
>JAJZUH010000131.1 GCA_021847165.1 Pseudomonadota bacterium | reverse complement strand
CTTTTTGAACTTTAATCAGAGTAGGAGAATCAGGGATGTCTAACGAACAACGCGTCAAGAAAATCGTAGCTGAGCAACTGGGTGTGAACGAATCCGAAGTCAAGAACGAGTCTTCTTTTGTGAACGATTTGGGTGCCGATTCCCTGGATACCGTAGAGCTGGTTATGGCCTTGGAAGAAGAATTCGGCGTTGAGATCCCTGATGAAGATGCAGAGAAGATCACCACCGTGCAACAAGCGCTCGACTACGTCAACGCTCATTCCAAGTAATTTAGCCCGAATCTAATCGTTTCTTTCCGCAGCGGAGTCCAGTTTGGCTAGGCGCAGAGTTGTAGTGACCGGATTGGGCGCAATCACGCCCGTCGGTATGGGGGTTGCCGAAACATGGCAAAACATCGTGGCAGGCAAGTCCGGTATCGGGCGTATCACCCGTTTCGATCCTAGCCCGTTCGCCTGTCAGGTGGCGGGGGAGGTCAACGGCTTCGACGTTACCCAATACCTGCCAGCCAAGGACGCCCGCCGCATGGATCGCTTCGTGCATTTCGGCCTGGTGGCCGGGATGGAAGCTTTCAAGGACTCCGGCCTGACGGTGACCGAACAAAACGCCGACCGCATCGGCGTATGCATCAGTTCCGGCATTGGCGGGCTGCCGATGATCGAAGAAACGCATAGCGATTTCCTGGCGGGCGGCCCGCGCAAGATTTCGCCATTCTTCATTCCCGGCACCATCATCAACATGATCTCGGGCAACCTGTCCATCATGTACGGGCTGAAGGGACCGAATTTCTCCGTAGTGACGGCTTGTACCACCGGTACCCACAGCATCGGCGAATCCGCACGCATCATCGAATATGGCGACGCCGATGTCATGATTGCCGGCGGTTCCGAATCGACCATCTCGCCCCTGGCGGTCGGTGGATTTTCTTCCGCCAAGGCATTGTCCACCCGCAACGACGACCCGGCCACCGCCAGCCGTCCGTGGGACAAGGATCGCGACGGCTTCGTCATGGGCGAGGGGGCCGGCGTGCTGGTACTGGAAGAATATGAACATGCCAAGGCCCGTGGCGCCAAGATCTATGCCGAGATCACCGGTTACGGCATGAGCGCCGACGCCTACCACATGACCGCTCCGAGCACTGACGGCCCCAGGCGCAGCATGGTCAATGCGTTGCGCAATGCCGGTATCAACCCGGATCAGGTGCAATACGTCAACGCGCACGGCACCTCCACGCCGCTGGGCGACAAGAACGAAACCGAAGCGATCAAGCTGGCTTTCGGCGACCATGCCAGGAAACTGGTGGTGAGTTCCACAAAATCGATGACCGGCCATTTGCTGGGCGGAGCGGGCGGCATCGAGTCTCTGTTCTGCGTGCTGGCGATCCATCATCAAATCGCGCCCCCCACGATCAACGTATTCGAGCAGGATCCGGAGTGCGATCTGGACTACTGTGCCAATACTGCACGCCAGATGAAGATCGATGTGGCGATCAACAACAACTTCGGCTTTGGCGGGACCAACGGTTCTCTGGTGTTCCGCAAGGTCTGATCCCGCGCCGTGATGCTGATCAACGGCGCGCCGGGCAATACAATCAATGCTGAAGATCGCGGCCTGACCTACGGCGACGGCGTATTTCGCACGCTGTTGATGCAGGCTGGACGCCCCGTATGCTGGGAACGCCAGTATGCCAAGCTGCAGCGCGATTGCGGCACCCTGAAGATCCCCTGTCCTTCGGCACTGGTCCTTTTCAGCGAACTGCAGCAACTTGGCAAGACCCTGCCCAACGGGGTCGCCAAAATCATTATTACCCGCGGCCCCTCTGCCAGAGGTTACGCGCCTCAAACCCAATCCGAAACGACCCGCATCCTCAGCGTCACTCCGCTGACCCCGTATCCGGCAGAATACTCAAGACAGGGCGTGCGCATGCATGCCTGCAAGATCCGCCTCGGACATCAGCCATTGCTGGCAGGCATCAAGCATCTGAACCGGCTCGAAAATGTGCTTGCTGCCAGTGAACTGCAGGGGCGCGACATGGCGGAAGGCTTGTTGAGCGACAGCAGCGGCTACGTCATCGGCGGCACCCGCAGCAATTTGTTCATGTTGCGCGGTAATATTCTGTATACGCCGAACCTGTCGCGTTGCGGCGTGGCCGGGGTGCAGCGCGACCGGGTGATGGACTGGGGCAAGCACCATGGCGTAACCTGCAAGGTGGCCGATCTCCGCCTGGAAGAACTGCTCCAGGCCGACGAGATATTCGTGGTGAACAGCATATTCGGGTTGTGGCCGGTATGCGAACTTTCCGCCTACCGGCGCACGACACATCCGCTGGCTTGGAAAATACAGGAATGGTTGAAAGATGAGCATCATTAAAGAATTGGCGTTGTGGCTGCTGTTCGTATTGGCCATCGTGGCAGGCCTGTTCACTTACTATGCGCGCACCCCGATCCCGCTGGAGCGCACCCCGTTCGAATTCTCGCTGAAGCAGGGCAGCAGCCTGAAGAGCGCCGCGCATCAAATGCAACAGGCTGGCGGCCTGAACAACGAATGGCTGTTCGTAATGCTGGCCAGGGGGCTGCGCAAGGCTTCGCAGATCAAGCCGGGCAATTACCAGCTGGAGCACGAAGTCACGCCGCTGCAGCTGTTGAACATGATCAGCAAAGGGCAGGTCGAACAGAGCTCCGTGACGATCATAGAAGGCTCCACTTTCAAGGAGTTGCGATCCATACTGAATTCAGATTCCACCTTGCGCCACGACAGCCAGCAGCTGTCCGATGCGGAGATACTGAAACGTATCGGCGCAACCGAGACGGTAGCCGAAGGCCTGTTTTTCCCAGATACCTATAACTATGCCAATGGCAGCAGCGACCTGAAGGTATTGAAACGCGCGTATCAGCTCATGCAACGCAACCTGCAGGATAGCTGGAAAAAGCGCGATCCCGACCTGCCGTTCGAGACGCCCTACCAAGCGCTGATCCTGGCCTCCATCGTGGAAAAAGAGACCGGACAGTCCAGCGACCGCCCCATGATCGCCTCGGTCTTCATCAATCGCCTGCGCAAGAACATGCGATTGCAGACCGATCCGACCGTCATTTATGGCTTGGGCGACAAGTTCGATGGCAATCTGCGCAAGCGCGATCTCACGCACGACACACCCTACAACACCTACACTCGCGACGGGCTGACCCCGACCCCGATCGCTTTGCCCGGGGCGGCATCCTTGCAGGCTGTGCTGCATCCGGCGGCAAGTCATGCCTTGTATTTTGTCGCACGCGGCGACGGGAGTTCGCAATTCTCCAATTCCCTGGCGGAACATAACAATGCGGTTAACCGTTACCAATTAAAGAAATGAGCTCAGCCAAATTCATCACTTTCGAGGGCGTCGACGGGGCAGGGAAGAGTACCCACTTGGAATGGTTCGCCAATGCGTTGCGTCAGCGCGGCATCGACCTGCTGGTGACGCGGGAACCCGGTGGTACGCCAATGGGCGAACGTCTGCGCGAAATATTGCTGAATGAGCCAATGCACGCCGAGACCGAGGCACTATTGATGTTCGCTGCACGCCGTGAGCACGTCGAACAGGTCATCCGCCCGGCATTGCAGCGCGGAGCTTGGGTCATTTCAGATCGTTTCAGCGATGCCAGCTTCGCCTATCAGGGCGGGGGCAGAGGCGTGCCGCTGGCCAAACTGGAACAACTGGAGCAATGGGTGCACAGCGACCTGCAGCCGGACCTGACCCTGCTGTTCGACATCCCGATCGAGGTCGCACGCCAGCGCCTTGCCAATAACGTCAGTCTGGATCGCTTCGAACAGGAGCGGGGCGACTTCTTCGAACGCGTCCGGCAGGCGTATCTCGCCAGGGCGACCAAGAACCCGCAACGCTTTGCCGTCATCCACGCCGAAAAGACCATGCCGGAAGTTCAGCAAGCTCTGGCACAGATCGTTGCATCACTTTGAAATGAAACAACTCTATCCCTGGCAAACCGAATCATGGCAAGCCCTGCAAGGGCTGCGCAGCCGATTACCGCATGCGCTGCTGCTGAAAGGGGCACAGGGCATAGGTAAACTCGATCTGGCGCTGAATTTCGCCCAGTCTTTGCTGTGCGAAAAGCCGGCGGCAGATGGGATGCCCTGTCAGGATTGCAGTTCCTGCCACTGGTTCGAGCAGGCCAGCCATCCCGATTTTCGCCTTATCCAGCCCGACGCGCTGAGTGCAGCCGACGACGCCGATGACAAGCCCGGCGGCAAAAAACCATCGCGCGAGATTTCCGTGGACCAGATACGCGAGCTTTCCAGTTTCGCCAACCTGTCTGCACATTGCGGCGGATATCGTGTCGTGATCATCAATCCGGCGGAGTCGATGAACAGCAATGCCGCCAATTCCTTGCTTAAAACGCTGGAAGAACCGACAGACAAGCTTTTGTTTCTTCTGGTTACCCACAAACCGCAGCAACTTCTGCCGACCATACTCAGCCGCTGCCTCGGCTTCACCGTGCATACCCCGACGCGAGAGGCCGGAACCGCCTGGCTAATCCAGCGGGGCATCGAGAACCCGGAACACGCACTGGCGCAAACCGGTTTTGCCCCACTGCAGGCCTTGAACTGGGCCGAGTCGGGCGAGGGCGCGGAAGAACGCAATGTATTGCTGAACGCCATCAGGCAGCCGGCCAAACTGGATGTTCTGGCGTTAGCCGACAACCTGCAACGCAGCACCCCGGTGCATGTCATCCATTGCTTGCAGCAATGGTGTCACGATCTTGCCAGTGCGAAACTGGCAGGCGCAGTCCGCTATTTCCCGGAGCAATCGGCTGTTATTGCCAGGCTTGCCGAGGGCGTTTCGGCTGATGTGTTAATGCGTTATCAGAAAGAACTGCTGGAGGCTCGCCGCGCCGCGTACCATCCGCTCAATCCTAGGCTGTTCCTCGAATCCTTGTTATTGTCTTACCGGCAGATGTTCGCTGCCTGATCGGATCCATGTTCATCGACTCCCATTGCCACCTTAATTTTCCCGACCTGGCGGGGCAGCTTGAGTCCATTCTCGCCAATATGCGGGACAACGGGGTCTCGCATGCCCTGTGCGTCTCGGTCGATTTGCCTTCATTCCCGCAGGTGCTGGAATTGGCCCAAAATCACGACAACCTGTATGCGTCTGTCGGCGTTCATCCGGATTACGAACTGGAAATCGAGCCAAGCCAGGCCGAACTGGTGCGTTTGGCGCAACATTCCAAAGTCATTGCCATCGGTGAGACCGGCCTGGATTACTACCGCCTGACCGGCGACTTGGAATGGCAGCGTGAACGGTTCCGCACCCATATCCGCGCCGCCCGAGAATGCGGCAAGCCGCTCATCATTCACACCCGGTCCGCTGCGCAGGATACGTTGCGCATCATGGCCGAAGAAAATGCCGGCAGCATTGGCGGCGTGATGCACTGTTTCACCGAGAGCCTCGAAGTCGCCCAAGCGGCCATCGATCTTGGATTCTTCATTTCGTTTTCAGGCATCCTGACGTTCAAGAACGCAACCATCATCAAGGAGGTTGCGCGGAGCATTCCTTTGGACAAAATTCTGATCGAAACGGATTCGCCATATCTGGCCCCGACGCCGCATCGGGGGAAAACCAACCAGCCGGCCTATGTGAAGCATGTTGCCGAAGAAATCGCCAGACTTCGGAATATCACGGTGGATGAAGTTG
>JAJZUH010000130.1 GCA_021847165.1 Pseudomonadota bacterium | reverse complement strand
CAGCGCGCGCTGATCGCCACCAGCGATCCGCTCAACAGCTCGGCTGCCCTGAATGGCATCCAGCGGGTCAGCATGGCCGGCGATGCGCCGAGCCGTTCCTATCTCAAGCTCGCGGAAGCGTTCGAGGTTTTCCTCGACCGGAAGGAACAGGCGTTATGGCTGAAACCGGGCATGACCGCCGTGGATCTGGGCGCCGCGCCCGGTGGCTGGACCTGGCAACTGGCGCAGCGCGGCCTGAAAGTCATTGCGGTGGATAACGGCCCGCTCAAGGGCGCTGCGGCAGCCCATCCCTCCATCAGGCACCTGCGCCAGGACGGCTTCCGTTTCCGTCCGCAGCGCCCCGTCGACTGGCTGGTGTGCGACATGGTGGAACAGCCGCAAAGGGTTGCGGCATTGATGACGGAATGGTTCGTCAACGGCCTGACGCAGCGCGCCGTCTTCAACCTCAAGCTGCCGATGAAAAAACGCGTCGCGGCGCTGCATGAAGCACTCAATGGCATCCGCGCGGCCATCAACGCAAAAGGCTTGCGCTACCGGCTGGAAGCGAAGCAGCTCTACCACGACCGCGAAGAAGTGACCGTATTTCTGGCGAGGAAACGCTAGGCCTGCTCGTCGATATGCTCGACCATATCGCCCTCGCGCAGATTATGGCGGCGGCGGTCGATCCCTGAACGCAGTTCGACCAGAACGGGCTGGTGACTGACGCGGCGGCAAGCCTTGCGGCGATCCTCGAATGGCTGGGCCCGGCGAGGCGGCTGTTGCTGCACGCCGGCTGCCGCCTGATGGGTCGCCTGCGGTGCGACGTAGGATTCAGGCTGCTCGCGCGGATACACCGGCTTCACTGCCTGGGCTGCGGACAGCCCCTTCACCTGACGGGTATACGGACTCGTCGTCACTGGCGGCAGGCTGGGCACATAGCGCATGGCACTCTCCTCGGCCATTGGGAATGGCCGGTACTGCAATTATCGGCCAGATCTGCCCAATACTTAAGCGGCTGCCGCGTCCAGTCTGTCGAGGAAACTCTGCAGTTCGGGCGGCAACGGCGCCTCGATGCTGAGCGATTCGCCGGTCAGCGGATGATTGAAGGCGATGGAATGCGCATGCAGGAACATCCGTTTCAGGCCGCGCTTTGCCAGTTCCTTGTTGCGCGCGAAATCGCCGTATTTGTCGTCGCCGGCAATGGGAAAGCCCAGATGCGAGAGGTGCACGCGGATCTGGTGGGTGCGCCCGGTCTTGAGCTGCGCTTCCAACAGGGTGAATTCCGGCCAGCTCTTCTGCAGGGTGAAGATGGTATGCGAGGCCTGCCCGTCCTCGCGCACCATCACGCGTTTCTCTCCTTGCGGCGTGTCGAATTTGTGCAGCGGCAGCTTCACATGCTGTTTGGCGTTCTTCCACTGCCCCAGTACCAGGGCAAAATAGCGCTTGTCGCTGTTGCCCTCGCGCATGATCTCGTGCAGCCCGGTCAGTGCCGAGCGCTTCTTCGCCACCAGCAGCACCCCCGAGGTCTCTCGATCCAGCCGGTGCACCAGCTCCAGGAACTTGGCCTGCGGCCGCGCGCTGCGCAGCTGCTCGATGACCCCGAAACTCACCCCGCTTCCGCCATGGACCGCCGTCCCCGACGGTTTATTGATGGCGATCAGCGCTTCATCCTCATACAGAACAGGGAATTCGGTGGCCGGGACGTATTCGCTTTCCGGCTTTTCCGCCACGCGAATAGGGGGAATGCGCAGGATATCGCCCGTCTGCAGCCGGTAAGTCTGGTCCACGCGCTTCTTGTTGACCCGCACCTCCCCGCGCAGGATGCGATAGACATGGCTCTTGGGCACGCCTTTCAGGTGACGGAACAGGAAGTTATCAATACGCTGCCCGTCGCCGCCCTCGTCTATTTCCAGCCAGCTGACAGAGTCTTTGCTTAAACCATTCATTTTGAATATACTTCGCGCCTCGCGTGTGCGCCTTCGTGAAACGGGATGATCATTTTCCCCCGTCCAACCTAAGGCAGGCAATCAAGCCGCCTACGAAGCAGCCCCGCCCGGTTATCTCACTCACCGGAGACAAGCAGTGATGGTAATTGATTTGCGCGCTCTAAGCACGAAAGCAGATAGATTTTGGTGTGCTGCCCCTATATATAGGCGGCATACAGCTACAGACAAGCTAAACAACGAGAAGAAGAACTTTGAAACATCGTCGTCACCACAACTCATTGGCAGTTTGCACGACCCTCATTCTCGCGCGCTAAGCGGCGCGTAGCTTTGTTCTGCCCGTGTCAGAGCGCGGGAGAAAAATATGAAACGCATGTTATTCAATGCGACGCAGCCGGAAGAACTCCGCGTCGCCATTGTGGATGGTCAGAAACTCATCGACCTCGACATTGAAACCGCCGGCAAAGAGCAACGCAAAAGCAACATCTACAAGGCCATCATCACCCGCATCGAGCCCAGCCTCGAAGCCTGTTTCGTGGAATACGGCGGTACCCGCCACGGTTTCCTCCCCTTCAAGGAAGTCTCCCCCCAGTATTACCAGCCCGGCGCCGGCAGCCGCTCCTCCATCAAGGAAGCGCTGAAGGAAGGTCAGGAACTGCTGGTCCAGGTGGAAAAAGACGAGCGCGGCAACAAGGGCGCCGCCCTCACCACATATATAAGTCTGGCCGGCCGCTACATCGTGCTGATGCCGAACAACCCCAACGGCGGCGGTGTCTCTCGCCGCATCGAAGGCGAAGACCGCAACGAATTGCGCGACGTGCTCGCGCAGATGGAAGTGCCGCATGGCATGAGCATCATCGCCCGCACTGCCGGCATCGGCCGCAACCTGGAAGAGCTGCAGTGGGACCTCGATTACCTCAAGCAGCTGTGGGACGCCATCGAAGGCGCGGCCAAGGCAGAAAAAGCCCCGTCGCTGATCTACCTGGAAAGCAGCCTGGTCGTGCGCGCCATCCGCGACTATTTCAACCCCGAGATCGGCGAGATCCTGATCGACACCGACGACATCTTCCAGCAGGCGCAAGCCTTCATGGGCACGGTGATGCCTGACCATGTGGATCGCATCAAGCGCTACCACGACGATGTGCCGCTGTTCTCGCGTTTCCAGATCGAGCACCAGATCGAATCGGCCCATGCGCGCCAGGTGAACCTGCCTTCCGGCGGCGCCATCGTGATCGACCACACCGAAGCGCTCACCGCGATCGACATCAACTCCGCGCGTTCGACGCGCGGTGGCGACATCGAGACCACCGCCTACAACACCAATCTGGAAGCCGCGGACGAGATCGCCCGCCAGTTGCGCCTGCGCGACCTGGGCGGCCTCATCGTCATCGACTTCATCGACATGGAATCGAGCAAGAACCAGCGCGAAGTGGAGAACCGCCTGCGCGATGCCCTGCACTTCGACCGCGCCCGCATCCAGACCGCGAAGATCTCGCGCTTCGGCCTGCTGGAGCTGTCGCGCCAGCGCCTGGCACCCAGCCTGGAAGAGAGCAACCACACCACCTGCCCGCGCTGTAACGGCATCGGCCATATCCGCGGTACCGAATCGTCCGCGCTGAACATCCTGCGCATCATCCAGGAAGAAGCGATGAAGGACAGCAGCGCCGCCATCCACGCACAGGTGCCGGTGGACGTAGCCACCTTCCTGCTCAACGAAAAGCGCAACGACATCCATCGCATCGAATCGCGCTTCAAGGTCGGCGTCACCATCATCCCCAATCCGCATATGGAAACGCCGCACTACAGCGTGAACCGCCTGCGCCAGGACGACATCACCGCCGACCATCTGCAAGCCAGCTACAAGCTGGTGGAAAAGCCGGAAGAAACCAAGCCGGCGACGTCGCCCACGGCCCAGGAGATCAAGGCGCAGCGCCCGCAAGCTGCGGTGCGCGGCATCACTCCGGCACAACCGGCTCCCAAGCATGAAGTCAAGGTGGAGAAGAAGACCTCCCTGCTCGGCGGTCTGTTCGGCTGGTTCAAGTCGCTGGGCGGTGAAAGCGAACCCGAGAAACCCGCCGCGCCCGCCAAGGGCGGCCGCGGCAACCAGCGCCGCGAACGCGGAGAGCGTGGCGAGCGCGGCGAAGGTGTCAACAAGCCGCGCCGCGAGCGCGGAGAACGTGGCGAGCGCGGCGAAGGCGGCAACAAGCCGCGTCGCGAGCGCGAAGACGCTCCGCGCGGCGACAAGGCCCAGGCGGAGAATCGCGGCGAGCGCCAGCAACAGCAACCGCGCCAGCCGCGCCCGGCCAATGTTGAAAAGCCGGTACTGGAAACGCCCAAACCGCTCGCAGCGGGTGAACAGGGCGAAGAAGGTGGCAATGGCAACCGCGAGGGCCGCAAGCGCGGTCGTCGCGGCGGCCGTCGCGAACGCGAGCGTCGCGAGCAGCAGGGAGTGGCCCCGGCCGGCGGCAATGGCGAAACCCAGCTGAACGAACAGGCTGTGGCTTCGGCTACCGGCGAGATCGCCGCAGCCGCGCCCGCTCCAGTTGCCCGCGCCAGGCCGACCGAATACATCGCCTACCCGGAATCGATGAAGAAAGCGAAGCCGACCGAAGTGGTGTGTTACCCGACCCAGGCACAGGCCGTCCAGGCAGCCGTTGCACCGGTCGCCGCGCCGGTCGCAGCAGCCCCGCTTGACCTGAGCAGCAGCGGCCTGACCATGATCGAGACCGATCCGAACAAGGCGGCCAGCATCGCCCCTGTGCCGGAGAGCCACGGACATGCGCCGCGCCGCCGCCAGCGCCCGCGCGAGGTCTATACCATCGAGAACAACGAACCGTTGCAACAGGTGGAAACGCAAACGCGCAACTGACCGCGCAGGCGGATGACAAAAAGCGCACGGCATGCCGTGCGCTTTTTTATTGGCATCGAACTACCGGCAGCTCAGGACAAAGTCTGCAGATCGCGCTGGCGAACGTGCAGCAGCAAACCGTGCGCCGCATCCTCGACCAGGTCCAGCACATGCTCGAAGCCATCCGCCCCGCCGAAATAAGGATCGGGAACCTCGCGCTCGCCGTGGCGCTGGGCGAACTCCAGGAACAGGCCCAGGTGGCCCTGCGCATCTTGCGGGCGCAGGCGTTTGAGGATATCGAGGTTCGCCTCGTCCATCGCCAGCACATAATCGAAGCGCCTGAAATCTCCCGCCTCGACCTGCCTTCCGCGCAGCATGCTCATGTCGTAACCGCGCTGCCTTGCCGCGCGCTGCGTACGCTCATCCGGCGCTTCGCCGATATGGTAATCGTGCGTCCCGGCCGAATCGATGTGGATATGCCCGGCCAGTCCCTCCTGCTCGACATAATGGCGGAACACCGCCTCGGCTGTGGGCGAGCGGCAGATGTTGCCCATACAAACGAATAAGACCTTGACCGTCATGCCTTGCCTCACAGCGGTGAAATGAACACGCTTTCGCGCAGCTTCTTCAACTGGTCGCGCAGCTGCGCGGCCTTTTCGAACTCCAGGTTCTTGGCGGCAGCAAGCATCTCCTTCTCCAGCCGCGCAATCTCCTTCGACACTTCCTTCTCGCTCATCGCCAGGTACTTCGCTTCCGTCTGCGCCAGCTTCAGCGCATGGCGCTCGCCATCCATGTCGTATTCGGTGTCGATGATGTCCTTGATGCGCTTGACCACGGACTGCGGCGTGATGCCGTGCGCCTCGTTGTAGGCCACCTGCTTGGCGCGGCGGCGGTCGGTCTCGTCGATGGCCTTGCGCATGGAGTCGGTGATGCGGTCGGCGTACAAAAT
>JAJZUH010000129.1 GCA_021847165.1 Pseudomonadota bacterium | reverse complement strand
CAGGTGGTGCGCCTGATCCGCTCCAAGGGCGTGGGCGTTTACTTCGTCACGCAGAACCCGATGGACGTGCCGGACAAGATCCTCGGCCAACTCGGCAACCGCGTGCAGCACGCCTTGCGCGCTTTCTCGCCGCGCGACCAGAAAGCCGTGCGCGCCGCCGCCGAGACCATGCGCGACAACCCCAAATTGGACGAAGCGGCCGTCATCACCGAACTCGGCGTGGGAGAGGCGCTGGTCTCGCTGCTGGACGAGAAAGGCAGCCCGCAGATCGTGGAGCGCGCCTTCATCGTGCCGCCGCAGGCTCAGATCGGTCCGATCAGCGACGCCGAACGTCAGGCTATCATCCAGTCCTCGCTGCTGGCCGGGCATTACGAACAGGTCATCGACCGCGAATCCGCCTACGAAAAACTCAAGGGACGCACGACACAAAAACAGGGAGATACTTCCGCCCCCGCAACTGCAGGTGCCGGGCTCGGCGGCATGCTGGGTGGCCTCCTCGGTGGCGGCACCAGCCGCCGTCAGGGCGTGGGCGAAGCCATGGTGAAGAGCGTGGTGCGCACGGTCGGTGCCGAACTCGGCCGCCAACTGGTGCGCGGCATCATGGGGTCGTTGATGAACGGCAACAGCCGCCGCCGCTGAACATGGAACAAGTCAGAAGAGATTTCGAATCGGTCGCTTCGAGCTGGGACAGCAACCCTACCCGCTTGCAGATTGCGCATGACGTGGCTGCAGCCATCATGCGCGAAGTGCGGTTGTCGCCGCAGATGGATGTGCTCGATTACGGCTGCGGCACCGGCCTGGTGGCGATGCAGCTGCAGCCGCACGTGAAGTCCGTGTGCGGTGCGGACAGCTCCCCCGCCATGCTCGAAGTACTGAAGGACAAAATCGCCACGTTGCAGCTCGACAACGTCGGCACGCAACTGGTCGATTTCGAGCGCGGCGCGCATGCCACCGGGCAATACGACCTCATCGTGAGCAGCATGGTGACGCACCACGTGCCGGACACCGCCGCGCTGCTCAAAGAATGGATGCGCCTGCTCAAGCCGCAGGGCCGGATCGCCTTCGCCGACCTCGACACGGAAGACGGCGCCTTCCATGGCGACAACACCGGCGTGTTCCACCTCGGCTTCGACCGGACCCGTTTGCGCGAACTGCTGCTGGCCGCCGGCTTCGACGAAGTGCGCGACACCACGGCGACTGTGGTACGCAAGGAGGTCGAAGGCCGGCCACGCGACTTCCCGATCTTCCTGATTGCGGCGCGGCGCAGATAACCGCAGTATGGCCGCCCTGCTCCCCGCCCAGAAGGAACTGCGCGCACTCGCCTCGCCGGAGACAGCCGCCATCGTGCAAGGCTTCTTCAAGACCGGCAAGGGACAGTATGGCGAAGGCGACGTATTCCTCGGCATCAAGGTGCCGGTGCTGCGCAAGCTGGCAAAGCAATTCCGCGATGCCGACCTCGCCGTCATCCAGACGCTGCTCGGTTCGAAATACCACGAGGAGCGCTTGTTCGCATTGCTGTTGCTGATGCAGCACTACCCGCGCGCCGACAAAGCGCAGCAGCAAGCCGCCTACGACCTCTACCTGGAGCAAACGCACCGCATCAACAACTGGGATCTGGTCGACGTCAGTGCGCCGCACATCGTAGGGCGCCATCTGCAGGATCGGCCGCGCAAGATGCTGTACCGGCTGGCCGATTCAGCCTCGTTGTGGGAGAAACGCATCGCCATCGTTGCCACCTTCCATTTCATCCGCTTGCACGATTTCACCGATACTTTACGCATCGCAGAGATATTGCTCCAGGACGAGCATGACCTGCTGCACAAGGCGACAGGCTGGATGCTGCGCGAAGTGGGCAAGCGCGACAGGGCTGCCGAGGAAGTTTTCCTGAAACGGCATTACCGCGACATGCCGCGCACCACCTTGCGCTACGCCATCGAGCGCTTTCCCGAGCCGCTACGAAAAAACTACCTGCATGGAAAGGTGTAGAATCAGGCTGCAGCAGCAGAACAAGACACATCCGGCCAAAAACGCTGAGGCAACATAACAAGAATACAATGCGCTGCAAGCAGGAAGGATGGAGAGTCACACCATGTTCCGTGCACTTCAAAATCTGAGCCTGAAAGCCAAGGTGACTTCGTTCACCCTGGGCCTGTTCCTGCTCTCGGTCGGCGTGATCACCTACAAGTTTTCGTCCCACATCCGCGAAGAGCTGGTCGTCTCCTTTTCCAGACAGCAATTTTCCGAAACCACCTTCATGGCCGAGCATATCGACAGCGGCCTCAAGCTGCGAGTGGACTCGCTCGAACTGGTGGCCAGTTCCATCTCGCCGGAACTCATGGCCGACCGCAAACGCATGTACTCGTTCCTGGTCGAACGCAAGGCCATCTACAAGCTGTATACCTTGGGGGTCATCGTCATTGCCAGGGATGGGCACGCCATTGCCGATTTTCCGCAAGCCGATGGAAGGGATGGCGCGGATTTTTCCCAGACTGATTATTTTCATCAGGTATTCACCACCGGAATGCCTGCCATCTCCAAGCCCAGCCTCGGACGCTTCGTGAAATATCCACGCCTGGTCATCGCCGTACCGATCTTTGACCGGCAAAAGCGCATCGCCGGCATCCTCGCAGGCGAAACCAGCCTGAGCGACAACAATCTGCTGAGCGGCTTCGAACTCAAGGCGCATCCGAATGGCAGGGCCTACCTGATCGTCTCTCCGCGCGACAAGTTGTTCGTTGCCGACACCGAACGCATCCACACCTTGCAGCCGCTGCCCGCCCCCGGTGCCGACCAGATGCTGGACCGCTACATGAAAGGGTTCGAGGGTTCCGGCATCACGACCAATGCCCAAGGCATCGAGGAACTCACATCCGCCAAATACATCCCCAGCGCAGACTGGTTCGTCATGAGCCACATGCCGACCTCCCTGGCGTTCGAGCGCATCACCCACATCCGCAACGAAGCGGTCGAAGTGGCAGCCATCGTTTCCCTGTGCGTCTTCGCACTGCTCTGGCTGTTCCTGCGCCATGAACTCTCCCCCCTGTCGAGGTCGTCGGAATTGATCGAGAAACTCGCCAACGGCGTGCTCCCGCCATTGCGCCGCATCCCGCTGGAAGGGAGCCCGGAGATCCGGAAGCTGCAAGCCAGCTTCAACCATTTGCAGCAACAGCTGCTGCACGACGAGGAGATCCTGCGCGAGGACAAGGCGCTGTACCGCTCGATGTTCACCAACAACACCGCGGTCAAGCTGCTGATCGACCCGTCGAACAACATGATCGTGGATGCCAATCCCGCCGCGGCCGCCTATTACGGCTGGCCGGTGGAGGAATTGCTCAAGATGCACATCACCGACATCTACACCATGACGCCGGAATTGCTGAAACAGGAGCTGGAGCTCGCCTTGCGCGAGCACCGCCAGGTCTTTCATTTCCAGAATCGATTGGCAACAGGCGAGATTCGCGAAGTCGAGGTGCATTCCGGGCACGTCAACCACCACGGCAAGGATCTGCTCTATTCCGTCGTCATCGATGTGACCGAACGCGAACGCGCATTGCACCGCGAACATATCCGCAGCGAAGTGCTGGAAATGCTGGCGCGAGGGCGCGAGCTGAACGACATCCTCGATGCCATCGTGCGCCAGGTGGAAACGGAACAGCCGCAGGTATTGTGCTCCATTCTGCTGCTGGACAAGGATGGCCAGCACCTGCTGATCGGTGCCGCCCCCAGCTTCCCCGACTTTTTCAACCAGGCGGTGCATGGCTTCAAGATCGGCATCGGGCATGGTTCATGCGGCCACGCTGCTGCGACCGGCATGCGGACCATCGTTTCCGATATCCAGAGCCATCCCAATTGGGCGCCTTACAAGGAACTGGCAGCACAGGCCGGCCTGGCTTCCTGCTGGTCCGAGCCGGTATTCTCGTCCAAAGGCAGCGTGCTGGGGACGTTTGCCCTGTATCAGCGCCAGATCGCCTCGCCCAGCAAGTCGCAGATCCATCTCATCGAGGAGATGGCCAAGATCATCGGCATCGCCATCGAACGCAAGCAGGACGAGGATGAATTGCAACTTGCCTCGACCGTGTTCCAGGCCAGCCCGGAAGCCATCGTCATCACCAACGCGGATAACACCATCGTCGCAGTCAACCCTGCCTTCACCAGGATCACCCAGTACGAAGCGCACGAGGCCATCGGCCGCGACCCCAAGCTGCTCAGCTCGGGGCAGCAGGGCAAGGAGTTCTACCGGGCGATGTGGTCCACCATCCAGACGCTGGGAAGCTGGCAGGGCGAGATCGTCAACCGCCGCAAAAACGGAGAGATATATTCCGAATGGCTCACCATCAACACGGTGCGCAACGAAGACGGCGAGGTGCGCCAGCGCATCGCCATCTTCTCCGACATCACCGACAAGAAACGCAGCGAGGAGATCATCTGGCGCCAGGCCAACTACGACATCCTCACCGGCCTGCCCAACCGCCGCCTGTTCCATGACCGGCTGATTCAGGAGATGAAGCGCGAAGGGCGCGAGCAGAATTCGCTCGCCCTGATGTTCATCGACCTCGACCACTTCAAGGAAGTGAACGACACGCTGGGTCACGAGGCCGGCGACAACCTGCTGATGCAGGCATCCAGGCGCATCGCCGGATGCATCCGCGAATCGGACACGCTGGCACGGCTGGGCGGCGACGAGTTCACCATCATCCTGCCGGGACTGGCCGATCCGAAGCGCCTCGGTACGCTGGCCGACACCATCATCCAGGTCCTGTCCAAACCGTTCATGATCGGCGAGACCAGCACCTACGTCTCGGCCAGCATCGGCATCACGCTCTACCCGCAGGATGCGACCGATCTGTCCTCGCTGCTCAAGAATGCCGACCAGGCGATGTATGTCGCCAAAGGCAGGGGGCGCAACCAGTACAGCTACTTCACCGCCTCGATGCAGGAAGCCGCACAGACCCGGATGAAACTCGGAAACGACCTGCGCCGCGCGCTCGACGGCGGGCAATTCGAGATCTATTACCAGCCCATCATCGAATTGAGCAGTGGCTTGCCTGCCAAGGCGGAAGCCCTGCTACGCTGGCATCACCCCAAACTCGGCTTCGTCAGCCCCTCCGTCTTCATCCCCATGGCGGAAGAAATCGGGCTCATCAACGAAATCGGCGACTGGGTGTTCCGCCAGGCGGCGCTCAAGGCCAAGCAATGGTGCTCCAGCGAAGACCGGCGCCTGTCGGCAATGCAGATCAGCGTGAACAAGTCTCCGCGCCAGTTCATCACCGGCGACAGCAACCTGAGCCTGCTCAGCTGGCTGCATGCCCTCGATATACCGCCGAGTTGCATCGTGGTCGAGATCACCGAGGGCCTGCTGATGGACGACCGCGCCGAGGTACAGGAGAAACTGCTGGCGTTCCGCGATGCGGGCATCCAGGTCTCGCTTGACGATTTCGGCACCGGCTATTCCGCGATGTCCTACCTGCAGCGCTTCGATATCGACTATCTCAAGATCGACCAGTCATTCGTGCGCGACATGGTGACGAATCCCGGCGACCAGGCCATTGCGGAAGCGATCATCGTCATGGCGCACAAGCTGGGCATGAAAGTCGTGGCCGAAGGGGTGGAAACCGCCGCGCAGCGCGATATGCTGCTCAGCGCAGGCTGCGACTATGGACAAGGTTACCTGTTCGCCAAACCGATGTCGGCGGAAGACTTCGACCGCTACCTGGACGATACCGTTACTGCCTAATCGACCACCCTGCC
>JAJZUH010000128.1 GCA_021847165.1 Pseudomonadota bacterium | reverse complement strand
ATCGAAGGAAAAATGGAAGCAGCGATGCTGAAGCTGCACAGCAACTAACCAAGGAAACAACCATGAGTCTCAAATGCGGTATCGTCGGTCTCCCTAACGTGGGCAAATCCACGCTGTTCAATGCGCTTACCAAGGCGGGCATCGCGGCGGAAAACTATCCCTTCTAAAAGGATTTACGATAACGCTTTTCAGATCAATCTGTTCCTGTTCATTGCCCCCATCGGTAAGACAAAACCAGTACAAAATCTGAGCAACCCACTCGTTAAGAGTGTCCGAGCATCATACACGTGGCCGCATTGTTCGTCTAAGCCGGCTGACAAATTCCAAGACTTTAGCAAGGTGTCATTTTTCAGCACTTTTAGAGCGTGCTATGTTGGAACCTCGAATATGCCAACACCCCAGCACTGACCGTGGAGATATTACGCGCCGTCAATCTTTAGGCATCGTTTGATCGTTTCAATCTCCTGTTCCATCGGAATAGAGTCCACGTTATTGCTTGGCTTCCCATCAACGTATTTGAGGATCTGTCGCATCTGATCGCCTTGGTCAACAATCCCGCCCTTTCCCACCTTTGCGTTGGAAATCGATAGATTTTGCAAGGCTACCGGCTTACGCTCAACCGTCTCCACATAGGCGAAAGCAACACGAATCATCACTTCTGCATATTCCGGAATCGAAACCTCGCCACGCATGAATGCAATTCCGCGATTGATTCCTATCGCCTTCCATCCTGCACCTGGCTCATCAACGAATACACGTACTTTTAACCTGGTTGCCGACGGATGACTTTGGCGGAACTGCTTTTTAAATTGCCTGCGCATGACGGCTCCCATTTAAGCTGTTACGACAGCGAGGATGGTGTCGCGCTTGATTATTGAAGGGCGAGCATCGATGTGGCCTGTACTTTCACGGTACGCCCGAACAAGCAGAAGCTCATTGGCGGACAGTACGGTGCTATGCATGATGTCCTCGATGCACTCCCAGGCCTCCGGCATGTACTCGCTCAAAACGAGCCTTAAGAGATAGGCAGAATCGACCCCCAATGCTTTTGCCAGGGGCGCGACTCGGTTTATAGGAAGCTTAGTGTGGCCGTTCTTGAACATCGTGATGACGTTCGGATGCTCAAAACCGCATTCTTGGGCTATTTCACGTTGGGTCTTGTCGATCTCGGCAATTCGATCGGCGAGAAACTCCGCTACCGTGAGTCGTTGAGGATGCTTTGGGTTCATATCGGTTCTCCATAATCGTTTGCTAATTCGACACTTTCAATGTCGTTAATTGATTATAGAAACCGGGATGCTTAAAAATTCAGGAAGTATGAGTACGGCTGAACTGCGAGATTTAGATTGTTGATCCAACCCAAGGAATTCAAGTGCGTTTCCGAGGTGCCTTCAGTCTTTGCTCAACAAGCCTAATCAAATCTGCCGCAGGCATATTCAGAGCGTCGGCGAGAATGAAAATAGTTGCGAGTGCCGGCCCCTTCTCAGCCCGCTCAAGTGAGCTAATGTGACTGCGCTCAGTACCAGCCCGTTCGGCAAGTTGGTCTTGTGTAAGCGTCTGCTGCAGGCGCAATTCCTGCAACACTTCACCAAATATCACCGTCGGTAATTTCTTGTCCTTCATAAGCAGACAAGGGTTCCCTATGCGCCAAGACTTGTCTGCATACGGATGTATGCGATAGACTAATAAAATTGATCACATCGCTCGAATAATTCAGAGAACAGCCTTTGGGGATGAGACAAAAAATAAACCGCCAGAACGGCGTAGCGAGTTTCCATCTCCAAAGTTTGAAACCTGCTGCTGGCAAATGTGAAGCAGAGTCAGGAGAAGACTGATTCCATGCGTGGGCTACCGATACGACAGCCATATATTGGCATGATGTTGAATTGCGCCCAAATCTGACCCACCTAGGTCAGTAATATGCATCCAAATTTGACCCACGTATAGATACTGTCCCGCTCAATATTTGAGCGGGAGCAACAGGAGTGATCAACGTGGCGATATTAAGCAGCATCAGGCGCTGGCATTTGCGCGATAACATGCCGATACGAGAGATCGTTCGAAGGACTGGACTCTCCCGCAACACCATCCGTAAGTACCTGGCCAACAAGGTCGTTGAGCCTAAATACCCCGACCGCAAGCCCCCCAGCAAGCTGGACGACTACGCAACCAAGCTCGCTGCATGGCTGAAGACGGAAGCCGGCAAGGGGCGCAAACAGAAGCGTAGCCTCAAACAGTTACACCAGGATCTAGTGCAATTGGGCTTCACCGGCTCCTATGATCGGGTAACCGCCTTCGCCCGCCGCTGGCGGCAAGAACAACAGGAACTCGCCAGAACAGCCGGACGCGGCACATTCATCCCGCTCACCTTCGCCCCCGGCGAAGCCTTCCAGTTCGACTGGAGCGAGGACTGGGCGGTCATCGCAGGCGAGCGCACCAAGCTCCAGATCGCCCATTTCAAGCTCAGCCACAGCCGCGCCTTCTTCCTGCGAGCCTATCCGCTGCAGACGCACGAGATGCTGTTCGATGCGCACAACCACGCTTTTGCTGCCTTTGGCGGCGTACCCGCCCGAGGCATCTACGACAACATGCGCACTGCTGTGGACAAGGTGCGACGCGGCAAGCAGCGCGACGTCAACATCCGCTTCTCTGCCATGGTCAGCCACTACCTGTTCGATGCCGA
The DNA here is from genome assembly GCA_021847165.1 of Pseudomonadota bacterium. Taxonomy (GTDB): domain Bacteria; phylum Pseudomonadota; class Gammaproteobacteria; order Burkholderiales; family Gallionellaceae; genus Sideroxyarcus. The sequence continues at coordinate 3,242 of JAJZUH010000128.1, read as the reverse complement.
GTTCTGCAATCCGGCCTCCGGCTGGGAGAAGGGGCAGATCGAGAAGAACGTGCAGGATGCCCGTCACCGCATCTGGAACAAGCTTCCGGTGTTTGGCAGTCTGGCAGAGCTCAATGACTGGCTGCACCAGCGTTGCCTGTCATTGTGGGCGGAGACCGCCCATCCGCATCAGCACGGGCGCAGCATTGCCGAGGTCTATGCGGAAGAACGCGATTACCTGATGGCGCTGTCCTGCCCGTTCGACGGGTTCGTCGAACACATCAAGCGAGTGTCGCCGACCTGCCTGGTCATGTTCGAGCGCAACCGCTACAGCGTGCCTGCCTCTTATGCCAACCGCCCGATCAGCCTGCGGGTGTACGCCGACCGGCTGGTGTTCGTAGCCGAAGCCCAGATCATTGCCGAGCATGTGCGGGTGATCTCGCACAAACACGGTCCGGGCCAGACGATCTATGACTGGCATCACTACCTGAGCGTACTCCAGCGCAAACCCGGTGCATTGCGCAACGGCGCACCATTCACTGAATTGCCGGAAGGCTTCAAACGCTTGCAGGCCATCCTGCTCAGGCGGGCAGGAGGTGACCGCGAGATGGTCGAAATCCTCGCGCTGGTGATGCAACACGAAGAATCGGCGGTACTGGCCGCCGTCGAATTGGCACTGGAGAACGGCGTGCCGTCCAAACAGCATGTGCTCAATCTGCTCAAGCGCCTGATTGAGCCAGCCCCGCCGGCTCCTGTCGATACACCAGCCCATCTGACCCTGGTGGTCGAGCCGCAATCCAATGTCAGCCGCTACGACCAACTGCGTGAGGTGCTCCATGCAGCATGAAGCCATGATCACCACGCTCAAAAGCATCAAGCTGTACGGTATGGCGCAGGCGGTCGATGAACTGGCCAGCCAGGGTTCGCCCGCCTACCAGAGCGCACAGGAGATGCTGAGCACACTGCTCAAGGCGGAGATGGCGGAACGTGAGGTGCGCTCCATCGCCTACCAGATGAAGGCATCCCGCTTCCCAGTCTACCGCGACCTGGCGAGCTTCGACTTCAGTCAGAGCGTGGTGAACGAAGCGCTGATCCGGCAACTGCACCGCTGCGAGTTCCTGGATCAGGCACAGAATGTGGTGCTGGTCGGCGGCCCCGGTACGGGCAAGACGCATCTGGCGACTGCACTCGGTGTGCAGGCTGTTCAACATCAACACCGCCGCGTGCGCTACTTCTCAACCATCGAGTTGGTGAATGCGCTGGAGTTGGAGAAAGCGGCAGGCAAACAAGGTCAGATCGCCAACCGCATGATGTATGCCGATCTGGTGATTCTGGATGAACTGGGCTATCTGCCATTCAGCCAGGCCGGCGGTGCCTTGCTGTTCCACTTCATCGGCAAACTGTACGAGCGCACGAGTCTGGCGATCACAACGAACTTGAGCTTCGCCGAATGGGGCAGCGTGTTCGGGGATGCCAAGATGACCACGGCGCTGCTCGACAGGCTCACGCACCACTGCCATATCGTGGAGACCGGCAACGACAGTTATCGCTTCAGAAACAGCTCAACGCAAACCGGAAAGGGAGGTAAATCCAGAAAACTATCCACAACCTGAGAGGTTCAGGGATAATTCAAGGGTGGGTCAAAATTCAATGCACAACATGGGTCAGATTTACATGCACTTCAACAGTCTGGGTGAGTATCTTGCACAGGCAACAGAGTTTCACGCCAGCAAGGGTGAGTCTTTCCATAGTTACGTAGATCGCAAGGTGAAAGCCAAGGCCAGAAAGTTCAACACCATCCACAACCAGAAGAACATGGTGGATGCTGCCCGAAGATTAGCGGAAGAGGCAGAAGCCTATAGGCGCGAGAAGGATGGCGATGATGGAGACACTTAACCTTGAACAAGCTGCCGAGTTCTTGCACCTGCACCCCGTCACTGTTCAGCGTATGGCAAAGCGGGGAGAGATTCCTGCTGCCAAGCTCGGAAGGCGTTGGGTATTCCTTGAAATTGACCTTGTTGCTTGCCTACGCGCACAATACCTCCCGCGAGTGATGCAGGGCGACCATAAGGAGGTAACACTATGTCGCTCTACAAACGCAAAGATTCTTCCGTCTATTGGATCAAGTTGCACCACAGCGGAAAGATCGTACAAAGAAGCACTGGGACTGCCGACAAGGTAAAAGCTCAGGAATACCACGATAGGCTTAAAGCCTCGCTGTGGGAACAGGAAAGGCTCGGTGTTAGACCGCGCTATTCTTGGCAACAGGCGGCAGGTAGGTGGATTGAAGAAACCAGCCATAAAGCCACACACAAGGACGATATAGCCAAGCTCAAATGGCTGCATTCGATCTTGGGTGAATTGATGTTGGATGAGATTACGCTGGATGTGATCGCCAAGATCAAAGCAGCAAGGCTCAAGGAGGCTAGCAAGTCCACTGCAAACCGTTTTTTGGCGTTAGTTCGCTCCATTCTCAAGCGTGCTGTAGAAGAATGGGATTGGCTTGAAAAAGCGCCAAAGGTGAAGCTCTTTAAAGAATCCGAAGGCCGCGTTCGTTTCATCACGCCGGAACAGGTGCAAGCCCTATTGCGTGAGCTGCCAGCCCATCAGAAGGACATGGTGCTGTTCGCTCTGCAAACAGGTCTGCGTCAGTCCAATGTTCTTAAGCTCGAATGGTTGCAGGTGAACCTAGAGCAAGAGCATATGTGGGTGAATGCGGCTGATTCGAAGAACCGCAAACCAATTGCAGTTCCTCTCAATCGTGAAGCGTTGGCAGTCCTGCAAAGACAGCTTGGAAAGCACCCCAAGCGCGTTTTTACCTATCTGGGCAAGCCGATATCCAATGCCAACACCCACGCTTGGAAGAACGCCTTGAAACGGGCTGGCATTGAAGATTTCCGCTGGCACGATCTAAGGCATACATGGGCAAGCTGGCACCGAATGCAGGGAACGCCCACGTATGAACTGCAACAGCTTGGCGGGTGGAAAACGGGCGCAATGGTAGAACGCTATGCTCACCTTGCTTCTGACCATCTGGCAAAAGCGGCGGCTCGGTTGGATTCTGTTGTGATTGGCTACGATTCGGCTACGGTCGCCAAATGAAAAAGGCCTGCATCGCTGCAAGCCTTAGTAATACTGGTGGGTCGTGCGGGGATCGAACCTGCGACAAACGGATTAAGAGTCCGCTGCTCTACCAGCTGAGCTAACGACCCGGAAGAGGCGCGCATTTTATGCGAGCAGCCGAAATTGTCAAGGTTAATTGC
>JAJZUH010000127.1 GCA_021847165.1 Pseudomonadota bacterium | reverse complement strand
CCCAGGCTGTGCAGCCAGAGATGCTCGATGCTGAGCTTTCCGTTCGGGCGCCGATTCAGCGCGGACATGACGGCGATGCCGACGGCGACCGATTTGACGCGGGTGATGCCGAGTATCATGGCCGCATCCGCGATCGATGCGATCTTGTGGGCCGTGCCGAACAGGGGGGAATTGGCGAGGCCGATGATGCGGGCCGATATCTGCGGGTCCTGCGAGATCAGTTGCAGCAAATGCGACTCGCCGTCAGGCGTATCCAGCGGCAGGCTCAATATTTTTTGTGCCATGACCGGCATCGTGGGCAGGCTGTCCAGATCCTGGATGGCTGCTCTTAGTGTGACCGCCTTGTCGTTCATCGTTTTATTGTGGATCCCTGATGCTGACTGGCGGACATTCTAACCCGAACCCGGAACGGCCGGTTTCGGAGTTGCGGCTGGCTCAGAGGCCTACCGGCCGTTTGGCCAGCTTGCGCTGCAGGGTGCGCCGGTGCATGTTGAGGATACGGGCCGTGGCGGAGATGTTGTCGCCGTTCTCGCGCAGCACGCGCTGGATGTGTTCCCATTCCAGGCGTTCGACCGAGGCTGGCTGCGCATCGAACCGGGCATCGGCGTTGGCGCTGTGGCCGAAGGCGGCCACGATCTCGTCGGCGTTGGCAGGCTTGGAAAGATACTGCGTCGCTCCCAGTTTGATCGCCTCCACTGCGGTTGCGATGCTGGCATAGCCGGTCAGCATCACGATGCGGGTGGCCGGGTCGAGTTCATGGAGTTTCTGCACCAACACCAGTCCCGATGCGCCTTCCATTTTCAGGTCCAGCACGGCGTATTCCGGCGGGTTGGCGACGGCGAGCGGCAGCGCCTGCTCGACGCTGCCGGCGGCGGTGACGGCGAAACCGCGTTTTTCCAGTGCGCGCGACAGCACCGTGCGGAAGGTCTCGTCATCGTCCACCAGCAACAGCGAAGGTTTTTCCGCAGGGATCATGTGGACAGGCTCCGTAAGGGCAGGATCACTTCCGTCGTCGCGCCGCCGCCCTCGCGATTGGACAGGCGCACGCTGCCGCCCAGTCTTTCCAGCGTGGCGTTGGCGAGGAACAGCCCCAGGCCGCGCCCTTCCTGCTTGGTGGTGAAGAAGGCCGAGCCGGCGCGGGCCGCCGCTTCCGGGGTGAGGCCGGGGCCATGGTCGCGGATCTCCAGCATGACGTTGATGTCGTCCCAGCGCAGCAGGATATCCATCTCGTCCGGCGAAGCGTCGGCGGCGTTGTTCAGCAGGTTCAGCAGGGCCGAACGCAATGCCGGATCGGCCTTCAGCCGCGGCGACGGCTGCAGGCCGCTGACCTGGAAGCGGTAATGCACGGTCGGGCGCAGCAATTGCCATTCGTCGAGCACGTTGCGGATGAATTCCTCCAGCGACAGTTCGCTGCCGGTTTCCTGCGCCTGCGAGAGCAGCGCGTCGAGGATGCGTTTGCAGTTGCGCACCTGTTCGTCAAGGATGACGAGATTGTCCTGCTGCTCCGACGACGGGCATTCGCTGCGCATCTCGCCAATCACGACAGACATGGTGGAGAGCGGCGTGCCCAGTTCGTGCGCTGCCCCTGCGGCCAGGGTGCCCAGCGCCACGATGCGTTCGTTGCGCAGCGTTTCTTCCCGCACCCGGTTGAGCTGGGCATCGCGGATGCGCACTGCCCGAGCCATCTCCACCACGAAATAGGCCACGACCACGGCGCTGATGACGAAGCCGAGCCACATGCCGAGCACATGCGTATTGAATGAATCTCCCAGCGGAGAGGCGGACGGGGCAGATGCGGGCATGTTCTCCATGTGGTGATGGGTGTGGTCCATCTGCTGCATCGCGACGGGCGCATGTTGCGCATGGCTGCCGGGCAGCGGTACGTACCACACCATCAGCATGCTGTAGCAGGCCAGCGTCAGTGCGGCCATGCCCCAGGTGTAGCGCCGCGGCAGCGTCGCGGCTGCGATCACCAGCGGCAGCAGGTAGATCGAGACGAAAGGATTGGTCGAGCCGCCGCCGTAATAGAGCAGCACCGTCAGCACCAACACGTCCACGCTCAACTGGAGGAACAGCTCCAGGTTGCCTACCGGAAGATCGAACGACAGCCGCCACCAGGTGAGCAGGCTCGCCAGCGCCAGAAAACCCACCGCACCGAACATCGGCGCCCAGGCGAAGTCGGGACTGAGGTAACGCTGCACCAGGATCAAGGTGACGCATTGCGCCAGGATGGCGGCGGCGCGCAGGAAAAGCATCCTGCGCAGGTGGGTATGGCCGGTCTGGGCGGCGAGCAGGGAAGAACTCATGCAGGGATTCTACCGGAGTCGCTTTGTGCCAGGCAGTGGTGCGGCAATATGCCGCAGAGACGCCATGTCAAATTTCCATAAAATCCGCGCCGGTCGAACATTCAATAACCATGGAGAGTCTGCAATGAAATCTGGGCTGAAAATGAGCGCGGTGGCGGTTGCGCTGGCAGTTGCGCCGGCCGCATTTGCCGAGGAATCGGAGACGATGCCGGAGGTCGTGGTGACGGCGGAACGGCAGCAGCCGTTGCCATCGCTGGGCAGTTCGGAGCCGGGCCGGGATGACTTGACGCGCTTGCACACCAATACCAGCGATGCGGCCAGATTGCTGGATGGATTGCCGGGCATCAGTTTGTACGGTGCTGGCGGGGTGTCCAGTCTGCCGGTGATCCACGGCATGGCGGATGACCGCGTGCGCGTCAAAGTGGATGGGATGGACCTGATTTCCGCTTGCGCGAATCACATGAATCCGCCGCTTTCCTATATTGATCCCGGCAACGTCGGCAGCGTGAAAGTGCTGGCCGGCATCACGCCGGTCAGCGCAGGCAGCGACAGCATAGCCGGAACGATCATGGTGGACTCGCCAGCGCCGGAGTTCGCCCGGGATGGGCAGGGCACTTTGCTGAAAGGCCAGGCGGGCGTCTTGTACCGCAGCAACGGCAACGCCCGCGGGGCAAACGTTGCGGCAACGGTTGCCAGCGAAAGCCTGAGCATGATGTACAGCGGTTCAACCGTGAAATCGGCAAACTACACGGCGGCACAGGATTTCAAGGCGGCCGGACCGGCTGCGACGGGCAGGGGCTGGCTGGCTGGCAACGAGGTCGGCTCTTCCATGTACCAGGCCATCAACCAGTCCTTCGGCCTTGCCATGCGCCAGGCCAATCATGTGGTCGAACTCAAGCTGGGTCTGCAGGACATTCCCTATCAGGGCTTCCCGAACCAGCGCATGGACATGACCGGGAACTACAGCAAGCAGGCCAATCTGCGCTATACCGGGCAATATGACTGGGGGATGCTGGAGGCGCGCGCATACAACGAGAATACGCACCACAGGATGAATTTCCTCGAAGACAAGCAGTTTTATTATGGCACCGCCCCCGGCATGCCGATGGAGACCAAGGGCCGGAACACCGGGGCGCAGCTCAAGGCGGACATCGTGCTGTCCGAGCGGGATGTGTTCCGGTTGGGCAGCGAATATCAGCGCTATCGCCTGGACGACTGGTGGCCGGCATCGGGAACGGGCGGGATGTCTCCGAACGCCTTCTGGAACATCAACAACGGGCAGCGCGACCGATTCGGCATCTTTGCCGAATGGGAAGCGCACTGGGACCCGCGGTGGGCGAGCCAGCTCGGCGTCCGTGCCGAATCGGTAAAGATGAACACCGGGGTGGTGCAGGGCTACAACACGACGGCCACTTATCTGGCTACCGCGAGCGCCTTCAATGCGCTCGACCGGCAGCGCACGGACAGCAACTTCGATATGACCGCCTTGGCGCGCTATACGCCGGACAGCGGCCAGGATTTCGAGGCGGGCTATGCCGCAAAGACACGTTCGCCCAGCCTGTACGAACGCTATACCTGGTCGACCAAGAGCACCATGGTCCTGAACATGAACAACTGGTTCGGCGACGGCAACGGTTATGTCGGCAATCCGGACCTGAAACCGGAAACCGCGCATACGCTGAGCGTGGCTGGCCGCTGGCACGACGAGCAGCAGGAGATCTGGGAAGTGAAGGTTGCGCCGTATTACACCCGCGTGGTGAATTACATCGATGCCGTCGCCTGCCCGGCATGCGCGGCCCGCACCGATGGGTTCGTGAACCTGACGCTGGCCAACCAGAGCGCACGCCTCTATGGCGCTGACGTTTCCAGCCGCATGTTGCTGGCGCGGAACACCGGCTACGGCAGTTTCAGCACATCCGGCGTGCTGAGCTATGTGAACGGCAGGAACCTGACGACCGGTGACAACCTGTACAACATCATGCCATTGAATCTGAAGCTGGCGGTCGAACAGCGCATGGGCGGCTGGACCAACACCATCGAGACGAGGCTGGTGGCGGCAAAGACCGGGGTCGAAGCGATCCGGAAGGAAATGCGCACCGGCGGCTATGGTTTGCTCAATCTGTACAGCAGCTACGAATGGAAACGTGCCCGGCTGGACGTGGGGCTGGAAAACGCCCTGAACAAGTTCTACATCTCCCCCCTGGGCGGCGCATATGTCGGGCAAGGGGCGACCATGGGCACGGGAGTTCCCTATGGCATGCTGGTGCCGGGCATGGGGCGCTCCTTCAATACCAGCCTGACAGTGAAGTTCTGACTGTTCGATCAAGGCCGCCGGACCGATCTGGCGGCCTTATGTTGTTGTTTGCGTGGGCCGGAGCGGGGCGTGCGGCGGGGCGGGAAAACTGCAATGGCCGGGCTGGCAAATCAGGCTAAAATGACGCGTCGTATCGTTCAGGATGTGGCGCGTTTTTTATTCAGGAGATGACATGAAAAAGATTCTGGTTGCGGGTTTGTTGGCGATGCTGGCGGCGACACAGGCTTATGCCGATGAAGTGAAGGTGAGCAAGGCATGGACACGCGCGACTGCCCCGGGGCAGGACAGCGCATCGGTGCAGCTGACCATCACCAGCAGGAAGGATGCGACCCTGATCGGCGTGGCGAGCGGGTCGGCGCAAAGCGGGGAGATACACAGCATGGTCATGGAAGGCGACGTGATGAAGATGCGCGCACTGGATTCGCTGCCGCTGCCGGCCAAGACGCCGGTGTCGCTGGGGGAAGATGGCAATCATCTGATGCTGATCGGTTTGAGGAAGCCGCTCAAGGCCGGCCATAAACTGCCCTTTGCGCTGACGGTGAAATTCGCCGACGGGCATACCTCCGTCATCCGGGTGCTGGCGGTGATCAAGCCGCTGGAAACAACCGGCGCCGAAGGGCACGAACATCACCATTAGGAGATCGTCATGTGGCGCAAACTGTTTTGTGCGGCCAGCCTGTTGCTGGCGGGCAACGCCTGGGCTGGCGCGAATGACGTGATCGTGGACAAGGCGTGGCTGCGCGAGAGCGTGCCGGGGCAGACCTCCGTTACCGTGCAGATGAACCTGACCGTCGCCAAGGCCGCACGGCTGCTGTCGGTGCGCAGCCCGGTCGCCGCATCCGGCGAATTGCAGAATGTGGTGATGCATCATGGCAAGCTGCATACCGAAACTGTCCCCAGCATCCGGCTGCATGCGCATAGCACGACGCTTTTCGGCGAACGCGGCATATACATGTCGCTGGTGGGCCTGAAGCAGGCCCTGAACGTCGGCGACCATGTGCCGCTGACGCTGGTGCTGGAGATCGGCGGCAAATCCGTCACCATCAATGCGGCAGCCGAAGTAAGGCCGCTGGAATTGAGCTACCAGCACTACAACGACCCGACTGTCAAAGATCACCGCTAAGGTCGATCCGTATCGGTCAGGAAGGGCGGCATCCAGCCGCCCTTTTTTTTGCCCTTGAAATATGCCCGTGAGCCCATAACTTGGGAATACGCGGAAAGTTTTCCGTCCAACCCTGAGGAAAGGAGAAATAAATGGCCAACATCACCAGATTCAACCCTGCCAGCGATGCCCTGGATGATTTATTTCGGGGATTTTTCATGCAGCCGGTCCGTTTTGAGGGGCAGCAG
>JAJZUH010000126.1 GCA_021847165.1 Pseudomonadota bacterium | reverse complement strand
CCATGACGGACACCGCCCGCCATCTCCAGCAGCTTCTTGAACGGCGTGCCCAGCGGCACCTCGAAGTTGCCGGGCTTGTTCACGTGGCCGGAGATGGAGAAAAGTTTCACGCCGCCGCTGTTGGGCACCCCCAGGTTGGCAAACTTCTGTCCGCCTTCACGGATGATGTAGGGGATGCTGGCGAACGTCTCGGTATTGTTGATCGTGGTCGGCTTGCCATACAGGCCGAAGCTGGCCGGGAACGGCGGCTTGAAGCGCGGCTGCCCCTTCTTGCCCTCGATGGATTCGAGCAATGCGGTCTCTTCGCCGCACACATAGGCGCCATAGCCCATGTGGTTGTGCAGGTCGAATTCGAAATCGAAGCCCATGATGTTCTTGCCCAGATAGCCGGCCTTGCGCGCCTCTTCGCAGGCTTCTTCCATGCGCTCGTAGGCTTCGAAGATTTCGCCGTGCACATAGTTGTAGCCGGTCTTCACGTCCATGGTATAGGCCGCAATGGCCATGCCTTCGATCAGCAGGTGCGGGTTGTAGCGCAGGATATCGCGGTCCTTGCAGGTGCCCGGCTCGCCTTCATCCGAATTGCACACCAGGTACTTGTCGCCCTGGTAGTTACGCGGCATGAAGCTCCATTTCAGGCCGGTGGGGAAGCCCGCACCGCCGCGGCCACGCAAACCGGACGCCTTCACTTCCGCGATGATCGCCTCCGGCGACAACTTCTCGGCCAGCACCTTGCGCAACGCCTGATAACCGCCCACCTTGAGGTAATTCTCCAGCGTCCACGGCTGGTCGAAATGCATCGTATTGAGAATGATGGGTTCGCTCATTGCTTATCCAGTTCCGCCAGAATCTGGTCGATCTTCTCGCTGGTCAGACGACCGCACAGTTTTTTGTTGTTGATGGTGAACATCGGCGCATCCACGCAGGCCCCCATGCACTCGCCTTCGCGCAGGCCGTATCTGCCATCCGCGGTGACTTCGCCCGGGCCGATACCGAGCCGCTTGCCCAGATGCGCCAGCGTTTCGTCCGAACCGCATAACTGGCACGACAGGTTGGTGCACACGGTCAGCGTGTATTTGCCCATCGGCTTGAGCTGGTACATGTGGTAGAAGGTCGCCACTTCGTAAACCGCCATCTGCGGCATGCCGATGTAGGCCGCGATATCCGCCATGTCTTCCGGTGCGATCCAGCCCTTTTCGTCCTGCACGAAGCGCAATGCGGCCATTACGGCAGACTGGCGCTGGTCGGCGGGGTATTTCTTCAGCTCTTTGTCGATGAGCGCGGTAATCTGTTGGGATAACATCAGCGGTCTATCTCCCCGAAAACGATGTCCTGCGTACCGATGATCGCCACCACGTCGGCAATCATGTGTCCGCGCACCATCTCGTCCAGGCCGGCCAGGTGCGCGAAACCCGGTGCGCGTATCTTCATGCGATATGGCTTGTTCGCGCCATCCGATACCAGATAGATGCCGAACTCGCCCTTGGCGTGCTCGACGGCGGAATACACTTCGCCGGCAGGCACATGGAAGCCTTCCGTGAACAGCTTGAAGTGGTGGATCAGTTCTTCCATGTTCTGCTTCATGGATTCGCGCTTGGGCGGAGCAAACTTGAGGTCGTCGGTCATCACCGGCCCCGGGTTCTTGCGCAGCCAGTCTATGCACTGCTTCATGATGCGATTGGACTGGCGCATCTCTTCCACACGCACCAGATAACGGTCGTAGCAATCGCCCTCGACCCCTACCGGAATATCGAAATCCAGCCGGTCATAGACTTCATACGGCTGCTTCTTGCGCAAGTCCCACACCACACCGGAACCGCGCAGCATCGGTCCGGTGAAACCCATCGCCAGGGCGCGCTCCGGCGACACCACGCCGATGCCGACCGTGCGCTGCTTCCAGATGCGGTTGTCAGTCAGCAGGGTCTCGTACTCGTCCACGTATTTGGGGAAACGGTTGGTGAAATCCTCCAGGAAATCGAGCAACGATCCCTGGCGGTTCTCGTTCTTCCGCTTCACCGCAGCCGCATTGTGGATCCTGCTTGCCTCGTACTGCGGCATGGAATCGGGCAGATCTCGATACACGCCGCCCGGACGGTAATAGGCCGCATGCAGGCGCGCACCGGAAACCGCCTCATAGGCATCCAGCAGGTCTTCGCGCTCGCGGAAGGTATAGAAGAACATGGTCATCGCACCCAGGTCGATACCGGAGGCGCCGAGCCACAACAGGTGGTTCAGGATGCGGGTGATCTCGTCGAAAAGGACACGGATGTACTGCGCGCGGACCGGCACTTCGATGCCGGCCAGTTTCTCGATCGCCATCACATAGGCATGCTCGTTGAGCATCATGGACACATAGTCCAGCCGGTCCATGTAGGGAACGGCTTGCAGGTAAGTCTTGTGCTCGGCCAGCTTTTCCGTCGCCCGGTGCAACAAGCCGATATGCGGGTCGGCTCGCTCGACCACTTCGCCATCCAGTTCCAGCACCAGGCGCAGCACCCCGTGCGCCGCCGGGTGCTGCGGCCCGAAGTTCATCGTATAGTTCTTAATCTCAGCCATAACGTTGCCTTCTTTGATTCTGTCAGGAGCGACCGTAGTTCTCTTCGCGCATCGTGCGCGGCGTGATCTCGCGCGGTTCCACCGTCACCGGCTCATACACCACGCGCTGCTGTGCGGCGTCGTAACGCATCTCGACGGTGCCGGACAAGGGGAAGTCCTTGCGGAATGGATTGCCGACGAAACCATAGTCGGTCAGGATGCGGCGCAGATCGGGATGTCCGACGAAGATGATGCCGAACAGGTCGAACGCTTCGCGCTCATACCAGTTTGCAGAAGGCCATATCTCCGTTACCGAATTCAGAACCGGCATCTCGTCATCGTCCGCAAACACGCGCACGCGCAAACGCATGTTGTGCGTCACCGAAAGCAGGTGATAGATGGCCGCGAATCGGGGGCCTGCGTGCGGCGCGTCGGGCAGGTACTTGCCGTCCTCGCACAGTTCGCTGCCGTAAGTGGAATAGTCGATGCCGCAGACGTCAACCAGTTCCTCGAAACGCAAATCGGCGTCGTCGCGCAAGCGGGTGAACACGCCGATCATGTCGCTGGCCCGCACCACCAGCGTGAGCTCGCCCAGACGCTCTTCCAGGCTCACCACTTTGACAGAGAATGCCTCTTTCAGATTCGAGGACAGTATGTTCAGGTCAGTAGCCATATCATCCTAACGCGCAATGGTATTCGTTCGCTTGATCTTGTTCTGCAACTGGATGATGCCGTAGAGCAGCGCCTCGGCTGTCGGCGGGCAGCCGGGGACATAGATATCCACCGGCACGATACGGTCACAGCCGCGCACCACCGAATAGGAATAATGATAGTAACCGCCGCCGTTCGCACACGACCCCATGGAGATCACCCAGCGCGGCTCGGCCATCTGGTCGTAAACCTTGCGCAAGGCCGGGGCCATCTTGTTGCACAACGTACCGGCCACGATCATCACATCCGACTGGCGCGGGCTGGGACGGAAAGCGCCCGCCCCGAACCGGTCCAGGTCATAACGCGGCAAGGCCGCATGCATCATCTCCACGGCACAGCAGGCCAAGCCGAAGGTCATCGGCCACAACGAGCCGGTGCGCACATAATTGATTACCGTATCTGCCGTGGTGGTGACGAAGCCCTTTTCAAGCACGCCTTCTATTCCCATTCCAAGGCTCCTTTCATCCATTCATAGATAAAGCCAACCACAAGGATGGCCAGAAAGATCATCATGGAAACGAAACCAAAGGTACCGATCTCCTTCAGCACGATCGCCCAGGGGAAAAGAAAGGCGATTTCGAGATCGAACAGAATGAACAGGATAGCCACGAGATAGAAGCGCACGTCGAACTTCATGCGCGCATCCTCAAACGCCTCGAAACCGCACTCATAGGGAGAAAGCTTTTTCTCGTCCGGACGGTTGGGGCCAAGCAGCTTGCCCAACGCCAAAGGCAGCACGCCCATCACAAAAGCGATGGCGATAAAAAGCACAACTGGAAAATAATTTTCCAACATTTTTTGAGTCCCCTCCTCTGTATGCCCCGAACCACGGGAACGCAGAATGCTACTCTAATTTATTCGACCTTCGGCTTCGACACCGCGGTTCATGTGATCTGGTGCAGAGCAAGAAACCCGCCCGACATTCCAAAATATTATTGTTTTTATATTGCCAACTTTTTCGATATTACCATTGGCATTGCCGCAAAAAAACCATGCTGACCTGCAAACAACCTCGCAGCTAATCGACGGATTGTATATCACGTAGTCACGAAGTCGCAATTACATCGACACATTCACACTCAATCAACAGCAGCAATTACTTATATATGCGTATGCGCACCCCGATTCCAAACGACCTTAAAGTCAGCCATGTCGATTTGAAATCCCACTATTTCCCAGAATAGCCATGAATCGGTATCGGGAAACTCACTGGCTCAATAGCTCGTTGACCACCTGCACATCCGACGCGGACAGTACTCCAGCCGCCGCTTTCAGCTTCAATCCAGCAAGCAAGGTGTCGTATCGCGCCTTGGCCAGATCGCGCTTCGAAGCGAACAATTGCTGCTGTGCATTCAGCACATCGCTGTTGATGCGCAAACCCAGTTTGTAGCCGGCCTGGTTACCCTTCACCGAGCTTTCTCCCGATTCCACGGCAGCATGCAACGCTTCCGCCTGCGATACGCCGTTGACGATGCCCGCATAGGCCTGTTTTGCATCGGCGCCGGCTTTACGGCGCGCTTCCTCCAGTTGGGCGCTCAGCTTGCTCTGGTTCGCGATGGCTTCACGCATGTGCGAGCTGTTGAGTCCGCCGGCGAAGATCGGCACCGAGAACTGGATGCCCGCCACGCCGGATTTGACCCTCGACTCATAGCCCAATGGCATCGCCACACTGCCCGAGGAGTAGTTCGCCCCATACGAGCCGACGAAATCCAGCGTCCAGAAATTCTCCGCCTTGGCCTTGGTGACGGTGTACCCGGCGGCCCGCAGGGAAGCGAACTGCGCCCGTACCGTGGGATTATTGTCCTTCGCCTGTTCGACCCAGCTGCCGACATCGGACGGTTCGGGCTGCGGAATCACCACAGTCGGTTTCAGTCCTGCCAGGACGTCGACGGGCTTGCCCGTGAGTTTTTCGATCTCGGCAAGTTTGGCTTCGAGATCGTTCCTGGCCGCAATGAGCTGCGCACGCGCTTGCTCAGATTTCGACTTGGCCTCATGCGAATCGGTGATGCTGGCAGTGCCGAGCTCGAAGCCGCGCCTGGCCACCACTTCCTGCTCCTGCATGGCCTGCAGCTGTGCTTCAGCCGTGGCAACCGTTTCCTGCGCCACCAATGCATCGAAGTATGCCTGCGCCACACGCAGGATCATGTCCTGCTCTGCCTGGGAAAATTCGGCCTGGGCCGCGTCGACCTGCGCCTCGGATTCATAGTAGGCAAGGATGTTCTGCGGACGCATGATGGGCTGCGTCAATTGCAACGTCCATGTCCATGCATAGATGCCTTGCCTTGCAGGCGTGGATCCGTTGAAACTGGCCTGCGCATCGGTATAGTTGCGCCCCCCGGTCAGATTGACCGTAGGCAGATTGCCGGCGCGGGCCTGGGGGAATTTTTCCTGCGCGGCTTCGTATCCGTGGCGCGCCGCCTCGAAGGTAGGATCGTTGCCCTGCGCCAGATGGTAGATTTCGAGCAGGTCAGCGGCCTGAACCGGTGCAGCGGCACCGATTAGCAACGCCAGCCCGATAATACGTCGCCGTAGTAACGGCATCCCCAGCTCGATGCTCACCGCTCGTGCCCGCTCTCTTCAAAGGTCTTGGTTACGGGCGACAGCAGGTACTGCAATACGGTGCGCCGGCCCTGATTGATCTCGGCCACCACCTGCATGCCGGCAACCAGTTTGTGCTGTTTTCCTTCGGCTTCCAGTGTTTGCTGATCCAAGGCGACGATGGCTTTATA
>JAJZUH010000125.1 GCA_021847165.1 Pseudomonadota bacterium | reverse complement strand
GCATCACCACGGTAGTAGTAGCCGGGCCAGCGTGTCTCCTTACGGAACAGCGTATGATGGAATACACTTTCAGAGGTCAGGAAGCGATGTTTCAGTTCCCAGGCACGTAGCAACTCGTGTATGTCAGCGGCGGCGACTTTTTCCAGATCCTGCCCCAGGATAGCCATTTTCTTGAGACCGATGTTCAGGAGCTTGTCGTTGGTCATGTAGTTAACGCCAAAACCACCGCAATACTCGTCCATCAGCTTCTGCAAACGATCAAGTCCCTGTCTTGGATTGATGAAGTTGGGATTGACGGTGCCTGCGACCACCTCGTTACTGTAGACCCGATACGTTTCCAGAGGCTTGTAGATCTCTTCCTTGCGGCGGTTGATCTGAGCGTCAGAAACGCGGATGCCCTCAGCCTTGCCATCGTCAATATATTTGCATGCAGCTTTGGCTGCCAGACGGCCTTCCGTGAAGGAGCCCGATGAGAATGCGTGAGGTGTACCACCCGCCGCATCGCCCGCACCAAACAGACCTTCGACGGTCGTCATGCGGTTGTAGCCCCAGAAGTATTCCGGCGGAGATATGTCTTCCGGACCGGAACACCAGGCGCCACAACCAGTTGCATGCGAGCCCATTACGTATGGCTCGGAAGTCGTCAGTTCAGGGTTTTCGTATTTGGGATCCACGTCAGTGGCGGCCCAAAGCACCGCCTGACCAACGGTCATGCCCAGGAAATTGTGCCAGCCGATCTCTTCAAGGTGGGGATCCTGGAAGGCTTCCATGGTGACCATGTGGATCGGGCCGCGACCGGCATTCACCTCGGAGATGATTGCGTGGTTACGCAGACAGGTTGGAATAGGGCGGTGCGTACGGTGCGAAACTTCCGGGTCCAGATATTCCTTGCCGACCATCTTCTGGAGTTCCGGGAACCACTTGGATTCGTACTCTTCACCATAGGCATTCTGGGTATAGGTCTTGAGGTGCAGGAAGTAGGCGCCGACCGGACCATAACCATCCTTGAAACGGGCCAGCACGATTCGGTTTTCCATCTGCGTCATCTTTGCGCCGGCTTCGATCATCAGACCGTATGCAGAACCGGATGACCATGGCGCGTACCAGACGCGCCCCGCACCTTCGCCGACAGAGCGCGGCTTGAAGATATTGGAAGCGCCACCGGCACCGCAGATAACGGTCTTGGCCTTGAAAACGTGGTAGTTACCCGTGCGAACGTTGAAGCCCACAGCACCGGCAACACGGTTCTCTTTGGCTTCATCCATCAGGAGGTGGGTCAAACAGACGCGGTTGAATACCTTGTCTGCGGACTTCTTGGCGGCTTCCGCAACGATAGGCTTGTAGGATTCGCCGTGGATCATGATCTGCCAACGGCCTTCACGCAGGAAAGAACCCTTCTTTTCGTTGCGCATGATGGGAAGACCCCATTCTTCGAAGTTGTGCACAGTGGAGTCAACGTGACGCGCCATATCGAAAGCCAGGTCTTCACGCACCATGCCCATCAGGTCGATGCGTGCATAGCGCACGTGATCCTCTGGATTGTTCTCGCCAAAGCGCGTGCCCATGTAACAGTTGATCGCATACAGGCCTTGGGCTACCGCACCAGAACGCATGATGTTCGCCTTTTCGGCGATGACGATCTTCTTGTTCTGTCCCCAATATCTTGCTTCGAATGCAGCCCCCGTGCCACCCAGGCCCGCGCCAGCGACGAGAATATCGATATCGTCTTCAATAATTGTCTGGTAGCTCATTAGTATTGCACTCCCTTTTTGATTTCCAGGCCGTTGGATTCGAGCGTATGTAATCCACCTTCATCCATGCGAATATATTTTGGCTCGTTGAACAATAATTGACTGTTTCGCATCTCTTGGCTGGGAGCGGGCACGTCTGCGAGTTTCGGTGTCGCCGAGCCCCATGGCTTGGTTGTGATGGGCGCCAGCAGTTCCATGTCTTTCTTGCCGTTGCGGAACTTGATACGCCACGCAATCGTGCCTTTCTCTTCATCCCGGATCACTCGAACACTGTGTCCAAGCGGCGCAAAGTCGGCATAACCGCGTACGTCGATCGCTTGATGTGGACATGCCTTTACACAGGAATAGCATTCCCAGCACATGTTGGGCTCGATGTTGTAAGCGCGACGCAGCTTCTTGTCGATGTGCATGATGTCGGACGGGCAGATGTCCACGCACTCTCCGCAACCATCACAACGCGTCATATATACAAAGGTTGGCATAAGATACTCCTCTATTTCTTATAGAAAATCGGTCAGGACAGCATTAGTAGTGGTTGGCTCGTTCCGCCTTGATGCACAGACCCATGTTGGGCGGATTCTTGCCCATGTACTGGGGCACATCCGGGAACTTGGCATGCACTTCGGGATCGGTCAGGTCGTAGTCGGGCGGCAGGTTCTCGCGACCACCGTCGGCCATGATGACGCGCTTCTGGAAGGCCGCAGCGGGCTTGAAGAACATATGGGCGAACTTGGACCAGTACACGCCGCCGAACAGCACAGTGCTGGACAGGATGAACAAGGCAAAGAACACGGTCACGCCGCCGCCGGTGAAGGACCAGATCAATGCGAAAGTCGAGGTGGCAAGAAGCGAGAGAATAAACAGATCCGCACGCTCGAACCGAAACCATGGCAGGCCTTCCGCAGCCACATCAACGCGGATGGCAAACCAGAACCAGTATCCGCCAACGGCCAGCATCAGCGCGCCGATATGCCATAGCTGCGGCAGCAGGGCTGGTGTGGCCGTTGCCGGCGTGGGATAGCAAAAAATCATGATCGCGGTGGTCACAATGAAAATAATGGTTCCCCACATGGTCAACAGATGGGAAAGCCTGCGTCTTGGATTACTGAATTCGCCAGAAGTTAATACTTCGTTCACCAGCACGGAAGCGGCCATTGCTACCTTTTCACCGCCGCTCACGGAGCGTTTTGCGCTCTTCTGCGCTTTCTTCGCATTCTCGAAGAAGTACTTTGCGCTCTTCTTGTGAAG
This sequence comes from Pseudomonadota bacterium, assembly GCA_021847165.1. Lineage (GTDB taxonomy): Bacteria > Pseudomonadota > Gammaproteobacteria > Burkholderiales > Gallionellaceae > Sideroxyarcus. The sequence goes on along the minus strand of JAJZUH010000125.1, from coordinate 3,083 downwards.
CATATCGAGTATCGTCCCGCCCATGACCAGCAGGACCATCAGGACGATATACCCCTGCATGTAGACGGTTGGAATTGATGCCGAAAGCTCGGCAAAGGGGTTGCTCGCGAACATTAGTTTCTCCTCAGTAATTGCAGACGAATGACCACCCTAAAGACCGGAATATCCGCTGGCCTTACTTTGCGGAATGCCCCGTCAGTTTTACTTCTACCTTCTCATGCTCTTGCAGTCCCGCGTAGTACTCGCGCAATATCTCCAGCACTTCCGGGCGGCTGAATTCTGCCGGGACATCGGAACCTTCGGAAAGCATCTTGCGCAACTTGGTGCCGGAGAGCAGCAGGCGGTCGGCATCGCCGTGAGGGCAGGTGCGGGCGGAAGCCATGCCGCCGCACTTGTAACACCAGAACGTCCAGTCGATCTTGAGCGCCTGTGTCTCAAGCGCCCCCTTGGGTATCTTGTCGAAGATGTGATGGGCATCGAACGGGCCGTAGTAGCTGCCGACCCCCGCATGGTCGCGGCCGACGATGAGATGCGAGCAGCCGTAGTTCTGGCGGAACAGTGCATGCAGCAGGGCTTCGCGCGGGCCCGCATAGCGCATGTCGAGCGGGTAGCCGGCCTGGGCGATGGTCTTGGCGACGAAATAGTGCTTGGTCAGCGCGATGATGGCATGGGTGCGCACTTCGGCCGGGATGTCGCCCGGCTTCAGATTGCCGAGAAGAGAGTGGATGAGCACGCCATCGCAAACCTCGATGGCCACCTTGGCCAGATATTCATGCGAGCGATGCATCGGGTTGCGCGTTTGGAACGCGGCGACCTTGCTCCAGCCGAGTTCGTTGAACAAGGCTCGCGTCTCTTTCGGGGTCATGAACAGCGCACCGTACTTCTGCGGAAAGCCGCCTTGCGACAGGACCTTAACCGGTCCGGCCAGGTTCACGGCACCTTGTTCCATCACCATCTTCACACCGGGATGTTCGATGTCGGTGGTGCCGAACACCGTGGCGCATTCATGCGCCTTGTCGATGGAGTATTTTTCGGTGACCCGCATCGTGGCGAGGATGCTATCGTCGTCCGGGTCGATGAGAGCGATATCCGTGCCGGTGGGGATGGCGTCTGCGGTGGATTTGTCGGTGGAAAGGGTAATCGGGATGGGCCAGAACAGGCCGTTGGTCATGGTCATGCCGTCGCATACGCCTTGCCAGTCGGCATGGCTCATGAAACCGTCAAGCGGCGTAAAGCCGCCTATGCCGAGCATGATCAGGTCGCCTTTTTCGCGCGAACTCACGGTCACTTTGGGAAACGTGCGAGCTCGTTTCATTTCGGCGATCAAATCTTCACCCACCAGCAGCAAGGGTTTGAGATCTCCCCCGCCATGCGGGTTTACTAATGCCATACTTGCCTCCCTGTTTTGGTTCAGCTACTTATGGAATCTCAGGTCGGCACACTAGAGCAACAGGACCGGGGCGGCGATACCCCTCATGGGTTGAAGGGCACACCCCCCATATGGGTTATGTCCTCATCACTCATCACGGTTATGGCAGCACTGTTGGGCGATACGCATACTGGCCGCCCTGCAAAGCCGACTATTTTGGTGAGGCTGTCGCATCTCGATAATCACTAAATTAACCAGCCATCCATGTCATCGACACCATTGCACGACCCGTTTTCTCCCCCCGTCGCGGATGCAAAGACAGAAATTCGCAATACCACTTGTTATATGTGCGCCTGTCGCTGCGGTATCCGTGTGCATCTGCGTAACGGCGAGGTCCGCTACATCGACGGCAATCCGGATCACCCGCTGAATAATGGGGTGATCTGCGCCAAGGGTTCTTCCGGCATCATGAAGCAGTATTCGCCGGCGCGCCTGACCAAGCCGCTGCGCCGCAAAGCGGGAACGGAGCGCGGTGCAGGCGAGTTCGAGGAGATCGGCTGGGAAGAGACGTTCTCCATTCTGGGCGAGCGCCTGGGCAAGCTGCGGGCGACCGATCCGAAGAAATTCGCGCTGTTTACCGGACGTGACCAGATGCAGGCACTGACCGGACTGTTTGCGCGACAGTTCGGCACGCCCAACTATGCTGCACATGGCGGATTCTGCTCGGTGAACATGGCCGCGGGCATGATCTACACCATCGGCGGTTCCTTCTGGGAGTTCGGCGGCCCCGACCTCGAGCGTTCCAAGCTGTTCATCATGATCGGCACTGCCGAAGACCATCACTCCAATCCGTTGAAGATCGCGCTGTCGAAATTCAAACGTGAAGGCGGCCGTTTCATCTCGATCAATCCGGTGCGCACAGGCTACTCGGCCATCGCGGACGAATGGGTGCCGATCCGTCCCGGAACGGACGGCGCACTGATGCTGGCGCTGATCCACGAGATCATCGCGCTCGGCCTGTACGACCGGGATTTCCTGGTGCGCTATACCAACTCCGGGCAGTTGGTGAACCTCGATGCCGAACACGACGAGTTCGGCATGTTCGTGCGTACCGAGGTGCCTCAAGAGGAAGGCTGTTACGATCCGCAGAACAAGCTGTGGTGGGACCGCAACACCGAAAAGGCGGTGGTCACGCATACCGAAGGTGCCGATCCCTACCTGTTCGGGGAATTCAAGATGGCGGACGGCACCAGGGTCAAGCCGGCTTTCCAGTTGTTGCAGGAGCGCGTCAAGGATTACACGCCGGAGTGGGCGGAACAGATCACCGGCATCTCCGCCGAAACCATCCGTCGCCTGGCGCATGAAATGGGCATCACCGCGCGCGACCAGAAGATCGAACTGCCGATCGCCTGGACCGACTCGTGGGGCAAGGAGCATGAGACCGTTACTGGCAATCCGGTCTCGTTCCACGCCATGCGCGGACTGGCTGCACATTCCAACGGTTTCCAGACGATACGCGCGCTATCCATCCTGATGACATTGCTGGGCACCATCGACCGTCCCGGCGGTTTCCGCCACAAGACGCCGTTCCCGCGACCCATTCCGCCTTGCGCACGTACGCCGAACGATCCGCGTGCGGTACAACCCAACACGCCGCTGGACGGCATGGCGCTGGGCTGGCCGTCCGATCCGGACGATCTGTTCGTCAATCCCG
>JAJZUH010000124.1 GCA_021847165.1 Pseudomonadota bacterium | reverse complement strand
ATCGAAGACAAGATTACGCGTTTTGCTGGCAAGGATTCGCATCAGATATTCCTGGAGCCAGAAGGACTGACGACGCACGAAATCTATCCAAACGGCATATCGACCAGCCTTTCCTACGATACGCAGCTGGCATTGGTGCGATCGATTAAGGGGTTGGAAAACGCACACATCACACGCCCTGGCTATGCCATCGAATATGACTATTTCGATCCGCGAGGTTTGAAAACTTCTTTGGAAAGCAAGGCGATAAACGGCTTATTCCTGGCGGGGCAGATCAACGGCACTACTGGCTACGAGGAAGCGGCGGCTCAAGGCTTGCTGGCCGGCGTGAATGCGGCCTTACAAGCCAAAGAACTGGAACCTTGGTGTCCGCGACGTGATGAAGCATATCTGGGAGTGCTGGTGGACGATCTGATCACGCGCGGCGTATCCGAACCCTACCGCATGTTTACCAGCCGAGCCGAGTACCGGTTGCAATTGCGCGAAGACAATGCCGATATGCGTTTGACCGAGACAGGCCGGCGTTTGGGCCTGGTCGATGATATTCGATGGCTGGCTTTCGAAACCAAACGCGAAAAGATAGAGCGCGAATTGCAACGATTGAAATCGACCTGGATTAATCCGCGCATGCTTGAGAAGGCCGATGCCGAACGCGTACTTGGCAAAGAAATCGAGCGCGAGTATTCATTGTATGACCTGTTGCGTCGCCCGGAAGTGAATTATGCGACTTTAATGACATTGCCCGGCGCACATGCGGAAGAGGGCGGCGAAGTCGCCGAACAGGTGGAGATACTGGCCAAATATCAAGGATATATAGAACGCCAACGGGACGAGATTGCACGCCAGGAAGGACATGAGACGACGCAATTGCCAACTGACATCGATTATGCAACGGTGCGCGGCTTGTCGATCGAAGTGCGGCAGAAACTGAGCCAGCACCGACCGCAGACGCTAGGGCAGGCAGCGCGCATCTCCGGTGTGACGCCTGCGGCGATTTCCCTGTTGCTGGTGCATTTGAAGCGAGGCTTCAAACAAGAAAAGGCAGCATGAATCTGGAGCAGGAACTGGCAGAGGGTGCCACGGCAATGGGGCTGGAGGTAACCTCCGAGCAACGGGTGAAATTGCTGGATTATCTGGCACTGTTGCACAAGTGGAATGCGGTATACAACCTTACTGCGATACGCCAGCAAGAACAGATGGTAAGCAACCACTTGCTTGATAGCTTGGCTGTATTGCCTTATTTGTGGCCACAACGCTGGCTGGATGTTGGGTGCGGCGGGGGCTTGCCGGGACTGGTTCTGGCTGTGATGCGTCCGGAGTGGTCGTTCACCTTGCTGGATAGCAATAGCAAGAAAACCGGTTTCGTTCAGCAAGCGGCGATCGAGTTGGGCCTGCGGAATGTGGAAGTTCGCTGCGGGCGGGTAGAACAATGGCAATCGCCGCAGAAATTCGACGGAATCATCTCGCGCGCGTTCGCCGAAGCGGCGGATTTCGTCGCGTTGACCCGCCATTTGCTGGCCGAAAGTGGCCGCTGGGCGGCCATGAAGGGGGCTCCGGAACAGGAGCTGGCGCGGCTTCCCGCAGGGGTGAAAGTGGAAAGAGTGATCACATTGCAAGTTCCTAAACTAGAAGCGGCCCGCAGTCTGGTCGTGTTGGGGGTAGAAAAATGAGCAAGATATTGGCAATCACCAATCAAAAGGGGGGCGTGGGCAAAACCACGACCAGCGTCAATCTGGCAGCAAGCCTCGGGGCAGCGAAACAGCGCGTCCTGCTGATTGATCTCGATCCGCAGGGTAACGCCACCATGGGCAGCGGAATCAATAAGGCCGATCTGGAAGCAACTGTGTACGACGTATTGCTCGGAGAAAAGACGATCGCCGAAGCGCGCATCAGATCCGACGCTTGCAAATACGACGTATTGCCGGCAAATCGCGAACTGGCGGGTGCGGAGATTGAGCTGGTCGATGTGGAAGGCCGCGAGATGCGATTGAAAGAAGAATTGCAGCCGGTACTGGACGACTATGATTACATCCTGGTCGATTGTCCTCCTGCGCTGAATTTGCTTACCTTGAACGGATTGTGTGCCGCGAAATCGGTGATGATTCCGATGCAATGCGAATACTACGCCCTGGAAGGTTTGAGCGATCTGGTCAATACCATCCGCAAGGTGCGTGAAAACCTGAATCCGGATCTGGAGATCGAGGGGCTGCTCCGCACCATGTTCGATCCGCGCAATGCCTTGGCACAACAGGTTTCTGAGCAATTGCAGCAGCATTTCGGCGACAAGGTCTATCGCACGGTCATCCCGCGCAACGTGCGTCTGGCGGAAGCTCCCAGCTTCGGCATCCCTGCGCTGTATCACGACAGCCAGTCCAAGGGAACGCTGGCCTATCTGGCCTTGGCGGGCGAGATGCTCAACAACGCGACCGCACAAGTCGCCGCATAACAAGTTTCAGCAAAGGGAAAATTATGGCAAAACCGATCAAGGGACTGGGGCGCGGCCTGGATGCGCTGCTATCCGGAAACAGCACATCGAAACAAAACGACGTATTGCGCGAGCTCAAAGTCGAACAACTGAAGCCCGGCAAATACCAGCCGCGCAGCCGCATGGATGAAGCATCACTGAATGAACTCGCCGCCTCGATCAAGGTGCAGGGCGTCATGCAACCCATCCTGGCGCGCGAACTGCCGGAAGGCGGTTACGAGATTATTGCCGGCGAGCGGCGCTGGCGCGCAGCGCAACTGGCCGAGTTGAAAATCGTGCCGGTCATCGTGCGCAAGGTACCGGATAATGCAGCACTGGCAATGGCGCTGATCGAAAACATTCAGCGCGAGGATCTGAACCCGCTGGAAGAAGCCATCGGCATTCAGCGCCTGATCGATGAGTTCCAGATGACCCACCAGGCAGCCGCAGATGCGGTAGGGCGTTCGCGTAGCGCTGCCAGCAACCTGCTACGCTTGCTCAAATTGCCGCAAGCGGTTCAAGACATGTTGATGGCTGGTTCCCTGGATATGGGGCACGCACGAGCCTTGTTGTCGCTGGAAGGCGCGCAACAGATATTGCTGGCCAACAGGATCGTGCTGGAAGGCCTGTCGGTGCGCGAAGCGGAAAAACTGGTGCAACAGCAGGGCGAACAGGCACCTGCCAGGCCAGAAAGCAAAAAACCGCAAAAACCGAACCGCGATACCCAGCAATTGCAGGAAGACATCAGTGCCCATCTGGGTACGCGCGTGGAAATCAAATCCAACCGGAAAGGCGGCGGCAAGCTTGTCATCGAATACCTGAGCAATGACCATTTGGATGAGCTTCTCGGTGGACTCCGCAGCGGACGTTGAAAAGCGCGCTGGCAAGGGGGATATCGCAGAACAGCGTTTGACACCCCCGTTAAACGCCGCTATCATCGCCGCGCTTTTCACAGCCGAAGTCCAAGAAAAACGGTTAGCGCGCAAGGTAATTGGTCTGCAAACCATTGCCACGCTGGTCGCTGCAGGCATAACAGCATTTTGCTGGAGAAGTTCGCCGCAATACGCGATAGCGGTGTTAGGTGGTGGAGGGATATCCGTTCTCAATGGTGCATTGCTGGCTTGGAGGATGTCCCGAGCAGCATTGCATTCTGCCCATGACGCACATCAACAGTTACGGCTTATGTATTTTTACGCTGCCGAGCGTTTCCTGGCAGTTGTCGCATTGCTGGGAATCAGCCTGGCGGTGCTGAAACTATCGCCATTGGCGGTATTGGGCGGTTTTGTATTGGGGCAAACGGTGCTGCTGGCAGCCCGGTTGTTAATGAAGATCAAGATTGAAGATAGCGACTAAATCATGTCCACCGAAGTGCAAACATCAGCGGAATATATCCATCACCACCTGCAAAACCTGACCTACGGCCATTTGCCGGATGGAACATGGGGTGTTGCGCACACCTCCGAAGAAGCCAAGGCAATGGGTTTCTGGGCACTGAATCTGGATACCTTCTTCATGTCGCTGTTGTTGGGCGCAGCGTTCCTGTTCCTGTTCCGCATGGTGGCAAAAAGCATCGTTGCCGGGACTCCGGGCGGATTGCAGAATTTCTGCGAATGGGCCATCGAATTCGTTGATACCAGCGTGCGCGGTTCGTTCTCTGCAAAGAACAACATGATCGCCCCGCTGGCCTTGACCATCTTCTTCTGGGTGTTCTCCATGAACCTGATGGACCTGATACCCATCGACTATGTCCCGCACCTGATGGGTGCGCTCGGCGTGCCTTTCTTCAAGGTCGTTCCTTCCACTGACCCGAATGCAACTTTCGGCATGGCCATCGGCGTGTTCCTGCTGGTGCTGTACTACAGCATCAAGATGAAGGGGCTGGGAGGCTTCATGGGCGAACTGACGCTGCAGCCATTCGGCAAATGGGGTATGCCCATCAACCTGCTTCTGGAAGGCGTGAACCTGATTGCCAAGCCGATCTCTCTCGCGCTGCGTCTGTTCGGCAACATGTATGCCGGCGAAATGATCTTCATCCTGATCGCGCTGATGGGCGGCGCCTGGGCCGGATTCTCGGTCGGCAACGCCACTCTTTACGGCTCGCAAGTGCTGCTGTCCCTCGGTTGGGCAATCTTCCACATCCTGATCGTGACCTTGCAGGCGTTCATCTTCATGACGCTGACCGTGGTTTATCTGGACATGGCGCATCAGGAACACCACTAAAACATAAATTTTCGGCTTCATTAACTTCACTTTTATCAATAGGAGAAATACAAATGGAATTAGCAAACGCACTGCTGTACATCGCCGGCGCATTGATGATGGGTCTGGGCGCTCTTGGCGCAGCGGTTGGTATCGGTATCCTGGGTGGCCGCTTCCTGGAAGGCGCAGCCCGTCAACCTGAGCTGATCCCGATGCTGCGTACCCAATTCTTCGTGGTGATGGGTCTGGTCGACGCCGTTCCGATGATCGCTGTCGGTATCGCGATGTACGTTCTGTTTGCGGTGGCACACTAATTCGCCGTCAGCGACAACGCATAATTTAGAAAGGAAGCTTGCATGAACATCAATGCAACTCTTCTCGCCCAGACCATCATGTTCGCCCTGTTCGTGTGGTTCTGCATGAAGTTCGTATGGACACCGATCATCGGCGCGCTGGAAGCACGCAAGAAACAGATCGCCGACGGATTGGCCGATGCAGAGCGCGCCAAGCAGGATCTTGAGCTGGCCTCCAAACGTTCCGCAGAAATCCTGCGCGAAGCCAAGGAAAAAGCGGGCGAGATCGTGGCGAACGGCGAAAAACGCGCAAGCGAGATCGTCGAGGAAGCCAAGGGGCAAGCCAAGGTTGAAGGCGACCGCATCATTGCCGGTGCCAAGGCCGAGATCGACCAGGAAGTGTTCCGTGCCAAGGAGCAGTTGCGCACGCAGGTCTCTGCGATCGCACTCGCTGGCGCTGGCAAGATTCTGGGTCGCGAGATCGATGCCAAGGCACACAATGACCTGCTCGATAAACTCGTCGCGGAAATCTGATCGCCATGTCTGAAGCCATTACCACTGCCCGTCCCTATGCCCAAGCGGCATTCGATGAGGCGCAAAAACTGAATGCGCTGAAGGCATGGTCGGAGATGCTGCTGTCTCTGGCCGAAGCCGTTAATCATCCTGAAGTCCATGCCGTCGTTACCAATCCGCGCGTTCCCAAAAAGAAGGTCGAAGACCTGATGGAGGCGATGGCCGGTAGCGGCGCCAGTACGCAACAACGTAACTTCGTGCGCATATTGGCGGACAACCAGCGTTTGCAAGTACTGCCCGAGATTGCTGCACTGTTTGAGACACTGAAGGCTGAAGCCGAAAAGACCGTCAATGTGGTGGTGGACGCAGCTTTTGAGCTGTCGCCAGCCCAACAAGACAAGATCGTCAGCTCGCTGAAGAAGCGCATGGGTCGCGAGATCAAGCTGACCTGCAAGGTCAATAAAGAATTGCTGGGGGGCGTGGTCATCCGTGCCGGAGACAAAGTGATCGACGGCTCTGCGCGCACACGACTCACTGAAATGGCGAACGCCCTAGCCTGATAAAGATTTATCAAGAATGAGGAAATCCAGATGAAGCTCAACCCTTCCGAAATTAGCAATCTGATTCGCA
>JAJZUH010000123.1 GCA_021847165.1 Pseudomonadota bacterium | reverse complement strand
TGTTCAACATCCACCTGCCGATCAACTTCAATTCACCGTACAAATCCACCAGCATCATCGAGTTCTGGCGGCGCTGGCACATCACGCTCTCCACTTTCCTGCGCGATTACCTGTACATCCCGCTGGGCGGCAACCGGAAAGGCAAAGTGCGACGCTATGCCAACCTGATGGCGACCATGCTGCTGGGCGGCCTATGGCACGGTGCGGGATGGACGTTCGTGGTCTGGGGAGCCTTGCACGGCGCCTATCTCGTCATCAACAATCTGTGGCGCGACATGGTCGCGGAACGCTATCTGCGCTGGATCCCCAACTGGTTGGGAGCGCTGTCCGGCGGCACTCTGACGTTCATTGCGGTCGTGGCCGCATGGGTGGTGTTCCGCGCCGGCAACATGGAACAGGCACTGGTCATCCTGAAAGCGATGTTCGGCATCGCGGCACGACCGATCACATTCGACGCAGTTCTTCATGGCAACCTGCTGTTGCTCACCGACATGTCCGGCCGCGAGTTGCTGCGTTTGCTGCTTCCCGGTTTGCTGTGGGTATGGCTGTTGCCGAACTCGACACGTATCCGCTTTATCAAAGGCAGTGCGTTGCTAACCATGCTGCAGGCTGCCGTCGTGCTTGGCATGCTGTATCTGGTGTTGGACCAGTTCGGCAGTTATAGCCCCTTCCTCTACTTCCAATTCTGATATGAAACACGCCAAGTTTTTCTCCATCTTTGTGTTTGCCGCAGTATTGGGATACGGAGTGGTTGCCTTCTATTTCTTGCCACTGGCCACATTCCAGGGTGAATTGACACGCATGGGACTTTTGCCGGAGGCATTGTTCGGCTGGACCAAGCCGCAACCGGCAATCGATATAAAGTGGCTTCAGCAATCTTCCATGCGAGAGGCTGATGTGTTGGTAATCGGCGACAGCTTTTCTGCCAGCCGTGTCTGGCAGTCCGTTCTTACACAGCACGGGTTGAAAGTTCGCACCGAATCCTGGGATAGCATGCGCGGCATCTGCACCGACTTCATGCCTTGGGTTCGCGCACAAGGTTTTGCAGGAAAGTACGTGGTGCTCGAATCCATCGAGCGTAACCTGGTGGATGACTTGGGCAAATCGGTAGCCTGTGAGCATATGCAATACCATCCCAACCCGCATACCGATGTAGCTGTTTATCCGCCCGCCGTCTCGTTTGATGTGCATCAAGGCAACTATAGCGGCAAACTATCGACCGGAATTCAGACACAGCTGAACGTCATGAAATATGAACGATTGAGCAGCACGCCGAATTTCAGCAGCTGGCTATTGCCCAATGACGTAAGGATGGCACGCGTACCGAATGGCTGCGAACTGTTCAGCCATACAAGTTGCAAGGATGCACTGTTTCTAAGCTATGACAAACCGGAAGAGGTAGATGCAACTGCCCTGATGAACATCGAAAAGCTCAATGCACGCCTTAAGGACATCACGCCGATCTGGGTGTTCGTGCCAAACAAGTCAACGGCCTACCTCTATCCGGACAAACAATTCTGGAATGAAGCCGAACGGCGTTTTCATGCGCCCAATCTGCTGCGCATGACGCAACAAGCCATTCAGGCGAAGACGGTCGATCTTTATCTCGGCAACAACACCCATTTCTCGACCACAGGATACCTGCTGATGGGCGATGAGATTTTCAAAGCTATACAGGCAGCACAGATCCGCTAGTTTCCCTCGCTCCACTCGCCGCGACCGGGCATGGGATCCCAAGCCTCGATATCCTGCAGCGGATAGTTGTAGCGCAGGGCATAGCCGATGCGGCGCAACTTGCCCAGCCAGGAGGAACGCACGCAATTGTGCGGATTGTCCGGCGTCTTGCCGCCATCCGGATCCCGCAGCGTGGGCAGATACAGGCGGTGGAACTCGATCTGGGTGATGCCCCACTTCATCACGAAGATGCGGCCGCCCAGGTTGTGCCGGATGCGTCCGGTGCTCTTGCAGCCGAAATGGTAGAAGCGGCTGGCGCCGACGATGCGAAAATTGCGGCAGCCCGCCACCCAGTATTTCATCATCAGGTCGTCGTCGCTGCTCATGCCGGGCGAATATTCCAGGCTGTAGCCGCCGACCATGTTCCACCATTTCTTGTGGAACAGCGTCGGTTGCGAAGCAACGCCTTCCTGGTCGCCACGACCGTCCGCCATATAACCCTGCAGAAATTTCTCTTCGTCAAAAGTATCCGGCGATGCGCCGAAATCCTGCTTGATGATGACCTCGCTACCACCGGTTTCCCGCTGGATCATCGTGCCGAAGAACAGGGCCAGGTCGGTATCCAGCGACTGAATGGCCGCAACGAAAGCCGTGTCCCAGCCCGGTGCGGCCACCATGTCGTCGTTCATGAACAGCACCCAGTCGTGCTTGGCCTTTGCCACCACATGGTTCACCGCCAGGCAGACGCCCACATTCCTGGCGGACTGCGTGTACTTGATACCCTGCGCCTTGACCCACTCCAGCGAGCCATCCGAACCGTCGTTCAGGTGCACCAGTATCTCGTGCTCGAATTTCGAGTGCCGCCGCAGGCTCTCCACACAAAGTTTCAGGTAGGCCAGATTGTTCCAGCTGGGAATGACGATACTAAACATGAAGGCACCTTTATGCGATTTTGTGCACAACTTCGTTGTGAATGTTGTAGCAGGCTGCCAGCAGGACAGCAACGGTAAAACTGTAGAACGCCGTGGACATGGTCAGATTCAGGAATTCCACGGTCAAACCAAAAACGAAGAAACCGCTGACAAATGTGATGCCCAGGATGCCGCTACGCCTGACCTGGCCGGAAGCAGATGCGGCCGCCCGCCAGAACAACCCGAACGGTACAAAATAGATTGCCAGCATTGCTGCAAGTCCGAAAATTCCCATCCCAGCCGCTTTGGAAAGAATGTCATTATGAACCTCGCCCCGTCCCAGTTCGGCAGCAAGCGGCGTTATCTTCCCCGCTTCCACCATCGGATTCATTTCAAGTGCAAATCCTTCCGGCCCTACGCCAAAAACCGGATGGCGCGAGAAAATTTCCGCAGCCGCTTTGTATAGCTGCCAGCGTATTCCTGTTGAAGTGTCGCGGCTTCCATGATTGAATACCAAGACGTCATGGATCAATTCGTTGGTGCGTTGCTGGAATGTGGCACTCCCGAAATAAGCCAGTGCAATAGCAATTATCCCGGCAAACGCGGTCATCACCAGCATCTTCCAGGAGATCCTGGCTGTCTTGAAGTAAATGAAGATAGCAATGAATACGGGAATCGCCAGCCATCCGCCGCGCGTACCGGAAACAAAAGATGCCGAGACTCCAGCGATAAAGCCCAATCCCTTGAGCATTCGCAGCGGCAAGCCATCTCGCCCGAACCAGTCGATGCTGAATAACGACATCACTCCAAGGATCAATTCAAAGTCGCCGTAATGGATCAGGTCCAGTCTGCTGATACCTGTTCTGTTTCCGTAGCTGACTCCCAGATTCTGGGCCATCAGCAAGCCAACGATGGCTGCCACGGGAAATCCGGTTTGCAGCGTCGCAAAGATCTTCGGATGAAGGCGGCTCAGCAGCAGGAACACCGGGATCCCCAGCCAGTAACGCGATGCCGCATCATAAGGGTGCGCGGTGTAGGCTTGCAGATGAGTCTGGCTGATGAAGATCGCTGCCGACATACCAAACATGGACGCGGTATAGAGGGTGAACTCATGTTGCCATACCACAGCGCTCATGCCGCTCGGACGTATCAGCCAGACCGCCAAGGCAAGCAGCAGAGTCAGCAAAAATACTCCATTCATGCCTCCTTGCACCGCAAGCATGAGGCCAGGATACATGAGCAGCAACGCCATCACTGCCATCTCGACATAGGCCAGATAACGTTGTCGCGCCAGTATCATCGCTCAATTTCCTTCTCTAGCGAATCGTAAACGGCTACACATTCGCCTGCAACGACATTCCATCCACGCACGAATATCGGCGGTGCCTGCGTTCTATCAAGCTGGGAAGACACCGCTTCCACCCATGGTTGAAGAGTTGCCGCCAGCGGTACAACCCGGCCTGCTTCGCCATCCACCTGTGCGGCCGCCCCGCATGCATCCGAGATGACCACTGGGACCCGTGCCGCCATCGCTTCCGAGATGACCATGCCATATGGCTCGGCTTTTGCCGGATGCAGCAGCACGTCGATCTCCTGAAAGTGGGTTGAACCTGTGCGCCAGCCCAGCAAGCGGTAGCCGCCTTGCCATTCCGTGAACAGGTGTTTTACTTCGCGCTCGTCCGGCCCGATCACCCACAGCTCCAGGTTCGGGCGGGCGCGGCGCAGTTGGGCGGCGATCTCGACTGCCAGTGGCAGGCCCTTGCGCTGCCACTCTCTGCCGACGAAGCCGATGATGCCGCCATCGGCCGGCACATTTCGCGGTGCGCGTATGGCTCCCGGCAGTACGCCAGGCACGACCGGCTGAGTGAGCTTGTCTGCATACTCCGGATAATAATGGGCCAGCTGGCGCGCAATGATCTCCGAATTCGGCACGATGCGTTTCGCCACGCGCAATTCGCGCCTTTCCATATAGAGCTGCATCGCCACGCGCAGCGAAATCCGCTTCCACCAGGTTTTGTCGCGCACCGTCGCGAACGGCGGTCCGTGAAAGGTGGTGACATCATGCACGCCGACCCGTTCATGGCTGTGGATGATCCAGCCCGGTTGCGGATGAGCACGCAACCATTTTTCCACACGCCGGCCAAAGCGCCAGTAATAGAGCCAGCGCGGGCGATAGGCCATCGTCCCCAGCTCGTGTACCGTGATTCCCGCGGGTTTCTCTGCCATGCAGGTCTCGCATAGCACTTGCACTTCGTGCCCGAGTCTTGCCAGTTCCCGCGAGGTCTCCCAAACGTAGCGCTCCATGCCGCCAGCCGGTCCATAGCGCCGTACGATGTGAATTATCTTCATCCTGCCTCTAAATATTGGGTCGCCGTTATAGAATGCGCACGTCGACCCATTCGAATCCCGAAATATGGATAGTATAACAAGCGAACCCCGCCCTCTATGCGACCTGTGCGGCGCCAAAGGGGAGCTCGTTCAGTCCGGTATCGCCGACCCGGACGGCAATCTCAGTGGCACATGGGGTTTCCAGCGTTGCAGCAATCCGGAATGTGGGGTGTACTGGCTGGACCCTGCACCGCCACCTTCCGAACTGTGGAAGGCCTATGCCACTTATCATACCCACACGCGCAAATCCGGCCATCGCCTGGCCAAGGCCATGCTCAGCCTGGCCCATCGCTTCATCCGGCTGGGCTTGCTGCCCTTGTGGTTCGCCAACGGACTCAAGCGCGAAGCCGATTATTTGCGCTTCATGACCCTGTCCCGTGAACCTGCAGGCCATTTGCTGGACGTGGGCTGCGGCGGCGGCCGCTTCCTCAATCGCATGAAGAAGCGTGGCTGGCAGGTCGAGGGCACCGATTTCGACGAACAGGCGACCAAAAAGGTCTCTGCCCGTTACGGCATCAAGACCCACGTTGGCGACCTGACCCAGTGTACCCTGCCCGCAGACAGCTTCGACGTGGTCACCATGAGCCAGACCATAGAACATCTCTACGATCCGCTGGCCACACTGCACGAATGCCTGCGTATCCTGAAACCGGGCGGCCTGCTGGTGATGACCACGCCCAATGCACTGAGCCTCGGCGCCGCCGAATTCGGTGCTTTCTGGCGCGGCTGGGAGGCACCACGCCATTTGCACCTGTTCACCGTAGAATCGTTGCAACAACTCACTCGGCGCACGGGCTTCGACGTGGACGAGGCAAGCACCTACTCCGCCGGCTCTGCCGTGGTGTACCGCGTCAGTCGCAGCAATCAGCAACCCAGCTCATTCTCGTGGCTGAACGAACTCAAGTTGTTGATCTGGAGCTACGACAAGGAACTGCAGGAACACCGCGCCCATGCCAGCAACCCGCATACCGGGCAGAACGTATTGATCCGAGCCCGCAAACCTACCCCTCAGAACGGATAACCATGTTCTCCATCATCATCCCCTCCTGGAACAACCTCGCGCTGCTGCAGCTCTGCGTACGCAGCATCCGGCAGAACTCCGCCCATCCGCACCAGATCATCGTGCACGTCAACGACGGCAGCGACGGCTCGCTGGAATGGATCCGCGCTCAAGGAATCACGCATACCGCCTCGCCCGAGAACATCGGCATCTGCCTTGCCGTGAACGAAGC
>JAJZUH010000122.1 GCA_021847165.1 Pseudomonadota bacterium | reverse complement strand
ACCCCTTTCAGCCCCAGCCTGCTTTGCAGGTGGCTGGAGAGCGAGCGCGACCCGCGTGGATGCGACACTTCTTTCTGTACGCGTTGCAGCGGCCAGTCCGGCAACAGGTCGAGATGCAGCACGGCCTGGCCGTGGCGTGCGATCTCGTCGCGCAATGCCGCCGAGAGGGCATAGATCGGGCCGCCTTCGATGCCATGCCCGGTGATGACGCATTCGCCTTGTTTGCGCAGGTCGCCGAAAGTGGCGGCGATCGACTTCACCGGCTCGCCGGTGAAGCGCTCGCGGAAGAAATGACTCCAGGCGATGTCGAAGCCGCAGTTGGCCGGGCGCAGCGGCGCGACCTCTATGCCGCGCTGCGCCAGCGGGGTCACCCAGGTACCGTCGGAGCCAAGCTGCGGCCAGCTGCCGCCGCCCAGCGCCAGCACCAGCGCGTCGGCATGCAGGATGCGCTCGCCTTCGGGGGCGGTGAAACGCAAGTCGCCCCGTGCATCCCACCCGTGCCAGCGATGCCGGACATGGAAGCCCACGCCGCGTTCGCGCAGGCGATGCAGCCAGGCGCGCAACAGAGGTGCCGCTTTCATGTCGGCGGGAAAGACGCGATTGGATGTGCCCACAAAGGTGGCGATACCCAGGCCGTGCACCCACTCGCGCAAGGCATCTGGCGGGAAGTCGCGCAACCACGGTTCGATGCCGGCGCGGCGGGCGCCGTAACGCGTGAGAAATACATCGAACGGTTCGGCATGGGTGATGTTCAAGCCGCCTTTGCCGGCCATCAGCAACTTGCGCCCCATGCTGGGCATCGCGTCGTAGATGTCCACGCGCACGTTGCCTTGCGAGATCGCCTCTGCGGCCATCAATCCAGCAGGACCGCCACCGATGATGGCGACAGTGGGGAAGGGGCTGTGAGCTGGGCGCGGCATGTGGGAAAAGTCTCAATCAAAGCAGGTGATTATACGGCTTCATGACAGTCGCGGTCCGTCTCGGCGCAGGAGCGTATAATGTACCCCGTCAAGCCAGAATACGATGAAGAGAAGATAATTGAATAACGTCAGTTTTACCGATCTGAAGCTGTCTCCAGAGATCCTCAAGGCGCTGGCCGAAGCCGGCTACACCACCCCCACCCCGATCCAGGCACAAGCCATCCCGGTTGTGCTGGAGGGGCACGACCTGATGGCGGGGGCCCAGACGGGAACGGGCAAGACTGCGGCATTTGCGCTGCCGATGCTGCAGAAGCTGTTGCCGCACGCCAGTTCCAGCACTTCGCCAGCGAGGCATCCGGTGCGGGCGCTGATCCTGGTGCCGACGCGCGAACTGGCGATCCAGGTCGAGGAGAACATCAAGACCTACGCCAGGCATACGCACCTGCGTTCGCTGGTGGTGTTCGGCGGGGTGGACATCAAGCAGCAGACGCCGCACCTGAAGGCGGGGGTGGAGATCCTGGTGGCGACACCGGGGCGCTTGCTCGACCATATCGAGCAGAAGACGGTCTTGCTGAACCAGGTGCAGATGCTGGTGCTGGATGAGGCCGACCGCATGCTGGATATGGGCTTCATGCCGGCGCTGAAGCGCATCCTGGCACTGTTGCCGAGGCAGCGGCAAAGCCTGATGTTCTCCGCGACCTTCTCCAGCGAGATCAAGAAACTCTCCGAAGATTTCATGAATTACCCGACGCTGATCGAGGTTGCGCGGAGCAATGCCTCAGCCGAGAACATCACGCAGAAGGTCTATCTGGTCGAGCAGGCGAACAAGCATCAGTTGCTGGCAAAGCTGTTGCAGGGCGACGATGCGAAACAGGTCATCGTTTTCACCAAGACCAAGCTGACGGCCAGCCGCCTGGCGAGGGAGTTGCAGCGCGAAGGCGTATCCGCCGATGCCATCCACGGCGACAAGAGCCAGCTGGAACGCATGAACGCGCTGGATGCATTCAAGCAGGGCAAGGTCTCCGTGCTGATCGCCACCGATGTGGCGGCGCGGGGGCTGGATATCGACAGCTTGCCGATGGTCATCAACTACGAGATACCGCATGCGGCGGAGGATTATGTGCACCGCATCGGGCGCACCGGCCGTGCAGGCGCATCCGGTACCGCGATCTCGCTGGTATCGCCGGAAGAAGAAAAATACCTGCTGGAGATCGAGAAGCTGATCAAGACGGAGATCAGCAAGGAGCGCGTGAGCTCACCGCAACCCGTTGCGAAGGCGCACCGTGCCCCGCGCGGCGAAGCATCCGAACACAGGCGCGAACATCACGCCTCCGCACCGAAGAAGCCCAGCCATGATCCATGGTTCGACAAGCCTTACGAACCGAGCCCCAGCGCCGCACAGCCGGTGAAGAAAACGGTCGAGCCGCCGGCGGGCAAACCCAAGGCGCAGATTCCCGCGTTGTTCGTGCGCAGGTCGGGCTGATCCCCGGCCCAGTGTGCACGGCATACTGGGCCGACGTATTGCTAACGGTTGACGGGAAGCCGTTTACCAATGACGCACGACTTCGGACACCAGGGTGACCGTGACGGCTGCGATGCACACCAGCATGACCCTCAGGTAGCTATTCAAGGTTTTCAGTTGGGCCTGGATCTCTTTCAGGTCTTCTTTGACAGTTTCGTCCATGCGCATTCTCGATCGGGTTGATGAATCTGTTTCGCGGGATCGAATCCCGGCGGGGATTCTCGCACGCTGTCGCGAATTGTTTCAATGCTCATTCCGGCTCCAATGTGTCGATACTCGTTTCGATGCGGACACTGTCTCCCGTGGGCGACACGGGCATTTTCATTAGCGATCACCCGCTTATCGCATCGACCCGAATATGTCCCCGTTTTGTGTCGCTACCAGGCGACATGTGATGGCGGAGCAAGACGGGCAATTTCCGTTCGACGGGCATCAAATGTTCTATAAATCAGGGCAGTGAATGTCTGGCCCGGTCACGGCACGATAGTTGCTCACCTTGGTGGCATGACAATTACTGCATGACACCCTAGATGAAACCTTGCGATATCCCGAATGCAATCAGGTCGACAAGAACGGCGCCTCCCCTCTGTCGTGGCAGCATGGTGCCACGTCCATGGACCGGGTTCTGGCGCGGGCTGTGGCTTGCGCTGTTCCGTGCGGGAAGCGTACAGCCGGATGAGCAAACGCCAGACTGGAAAGCCGCCGCTTCCCGGCGGCGAGCGGCGCTGGTGGCCATCGTGCTGGCCAGCACGGCCATCGCGGCAAGCCTGCTCTTTCATACCCAGTCCACGAACGGCGTGCATCCTGTCCTGCACTTCATCCAGCTGGCCATCTTCGTCGTGCTGTTTGGCTGGGTGACGGCCGGTTTCGTCACTGCCATGATGGGCTTCTGGGTGCAGTCTCATCCTGACCGGCATGCGCTGCCCTTTGTCGCGCTCGATCCGCGCACCCTGGATCGCGATGCGCGCACTGCCGTCATCATGCCGATATGCAATGAGCCGGTCGCCGCCGTGTTTGCGGGATTGCGCGCCACCTGCGAATCGCTGGCCAGCAGCGAGGCGGCCGCACTGTTCGATGTCTATGTGCTTTCCGATACCTCCGACCCGGATTTGCGTGCGCAGGAACTGGCCGCCTGGTCGGACCTGCAGGCGCAACTGGGCGGCCGCAGCCGCATCTATTACCGCCTGCGCCAGCGCCGTACCCGCCGCAAGGCCGGCAATGTGGCGGACTTCTGCCGCCGCTGGGGACGCAACTACCGGTACATGGTGGTGCTCGATGCCGACAGCGTGATGAGCGGCGAATCGATCGCCACGCTGGTGGGCATGATGGAGGCGAACCCGCAGGCCGGCATCATCCAGACTGCTCCGCGCGTTTGCGGCGTGCACACGCTGCATGCCCGTGCGCAGCAATTCGCCGGACGGGTGGCCGGACGCCTGTTCACCGCCGGCATGCAGTTCTGGCAACTGGGCGAATCCCATTACTGGGGACATAACGCCATCATCCGCGTCGAGCCGTTCATGCAGCATTGCGCGCTCGACCTGCTGCCGGGACGCGGCGGCCTGTCGGGCGAGATCCTGTCGCACGACTTTGTGGAAGCGGCCTTGATGCGCCGTGCCGGCTATCACACCTGGCTGACGACCGACCTGGAGGGCAGTTACGAGCAACAGCCTTCCAACCTGATGGAAGAACTGCAACGCGACCGTCGCTGGTGCCAGGGCAACCTGATGAACTTCCGCCTGATCACCGAACCGGGTTTCCAGGCGGTGCACCGTGCCATGCTGTTCACGGGAGCCATGTCCTATGTTTCGGCACCGTTGTGGCTCTGCTTCCTGCTGACCAGCCTGGGTCTGCATCTGCTGGACCATCATGCCCCCGCACTGATGTTCCCCTGGCTGGGTCTTTCATCCACGCTGGGGCTGCTGTGGACGCTGACGTTGACGATGCTGTTCCTGCCCAGGGTCCTGGCTGTGGTGGCGATCATGAAGCATGGCGAGCAGGCGGCATACGGCGGCAGTGCGGCACTGATCAAGAGCGCCCTGTTCGAAGCCGGGCTGTCGGCATTGCAGGCGCCGATCCGCATGGTGGCCCACACCCTGTTCGTCATCGGCGCGCTGACCGGCCTGAATCTGGAATGGAAATCTCCCAGCCGCGAGGCTCAATCGGTCCAGTGGCGCGACGCATTGCGCCGTTTCATGCCGGTCATGGCCATCGTTGCAGCGGCATTGCTGGCCATCTTCCTGTTCCAGCGCAATGCCGTGTGGTGGCTGTTGCCGGTGGGGCTGCCGCTGTTGCTGGCCGTCCCGATCACCGTGTTCACGAGCGAATCCAGGTGGGGGCTCTCCTTGCGCCGCAACCACTGGCTGCTCACTCCCGAGGAGCGATCCACTCCCTACGTGCTGGCGCGCGCCTGGGCATAAGCTAGAATGCCGGTCCTCATACCGGCATTTTCGAACGAGCAGCGAGATCTCCATGTCTTCCGAATTCGACCGCAGAAAATTTCTCGGCCTGCTGGCCAGCGCCGCAGCTTCCACCGCATTGCCCTGGTCCAGTGCCATGGCCGCCGAATCCGGTCTGGCGCTGGGCGCGGCCGCGCCATTCTCCTGGGCGGGGCTGGTCGAACAAGCGCGGCGCCAGTCCAGGCAGCCGTATCAGCCCGATCCCCAGCCGGACCGCGATATCCTGGAACAGATCGATTGGGAGGCGCACGGCAAGATCCACTTCAAGCCGGAAGATGCGCTCTTCGCCGGCGGCCCCGGACAGTACCCCGTGCAATTCTTCCACCCGGGGCGATTTTTCCAGGACTCGGTCAGGATGTACCGGCTTGACGGTGCGTTGAACGATAAACAGCCTCACACCTTGGCGCGCGAGATCCTGTTCGACAAGCGCCACTTCGACATGCCGGCGGACAGCCCAGCCCAGCGCCTCGGACCGCAGACGCACTTCGCCGGCTTCCGCATCCAGGAAACCCGTCTCGGCGATCAGTCGCACCTCGACTGGCAGCATAACGACTGGGCCGCGTTCCTGGGCGCCGCCTACTTCCGCGCCATCGGCGACGAGTATCAGTACGGCCTGTCGGCACGCGGCATCGCCATCGATACGGTGGAGTTCGGCAAGACGGAGGAATTCCCGGTATTCACCCGCTTCTATTTTGAATCTGCCAGCGGCATATCCAATTCGGTGGTCGTCTATGCGTTCCTCGACGGCCCGAGCATCACTGGTGCCTACCGCTTCGTCCTGACCCGGGAAAAAGGCGTGGTGATGGACGTCGAAGCCAACCTGTTCCTGCGGCGCGACGTTGCCCGTTTCGGCATCGCGCCCCTCACTTCGATGTACTGGTTCTCCGGAAGAGACAAGACCAAGCAGACAGACTGGCGGCCGGAAGTGCACGACTCCGACGGCCTCGCACTGTGGACCGGCGCCAACGAGCACATCTGGCGCCCGCTCAACGCACCCGACGGCATCACCGTATCGGCCTTTGCCGACAACAATCCGCGCGGATTCGGCCTGATGCAGCGCGAACGCGAATTCGGCGAATACCTGGATGCCGTGCATTACGAGCGCCGTCCCGGCCTGTGGGTCGAGCCGCTCGAAGGCTGGGGTGAGGGTTCGGTGCAACTGGTCGAACAACCCACGGACGAGGAGATTTACGACAACATCGGCGCCATGTGGGTCCCGCGCGAAAAAGCGACGGCAGGCTCCAGTTACCGTTTGCGCTATCGCCTGCACTGGACGGCGCAAGAGCCGTTCCAGACCTCCCTCGCGCGTTGCGTGGCGACCCG
>JAJZUH010000121.1 GCA_021847165.1 Pseudomonadota bacterium | reverse complement strand
TCGTTCACAAAAGAAGACTCGTTCTTGACTTCGGATTCGTTCACACCCAGTTGCTCAGCTACGATTTTCTTGACGCGTTGTTCGTTAGACATCCCTGATTCTCCTACTCTGATTAAAGTTCAAAAAGCGCAAGTATTCTACCAAACTTGCGCCAAATTCCAAAACACCACGTTTACTCCATGTACATCCCGCCGTTCACGTGCAAGGTGACGCCGGTGATGTAGGCTGCCCCCGGGCCGGCCAGGAATGCCACGGCGGCAGCAATATCGGCGGGTTGGCCGAGGCGTTTCAACGGTACGTGCTCGACCAGCTTGGTGCGCTGCTCCTCGCCCAGCGCATGCGTCATGTCGGTATCGATGAAACCGGGGGCGACGCAGTTCACTGTGATGTTGCGGCTGCCGATCTCCTGCGCCAGCGATTTGGTGAAACCGACCATGCCTGCCTTGGATGCGGCGTAATTGGCCTGGCCAGGATTGCCCATGCTGCCGACCACAGAGGAGATGCTGATGATACGCCCGCCCCTGGCCTTCATCATCGCGCGCAGCACGGCGCGGCTCAGGCGGAATACGGATTTGAGGTTGGTCGCCAGCACGTCGTCCCACTCTTCGTCGGTCATGCGTGCCAGCAGGTTATCCCGGGTGATGCCGGCGTTGTTCACCAGAATGGAGATTTCGCCGAATTGTTCGCGGATGGCGGCCAGCACCTGTTCGCTCTGGGCCGCGTCATTGACGTTCAGCGCAAAGCCCTTGCCCTTGATACCCGCGGCATCAAGATAGGTACTGATGGCCTGTGCGCCGTTGTCGCTGGTGGCGGTGCCAATCACGGTCGCCCCCTGCTTGCCCAATTCCAGTGCGATGGCCTGGCCGATGCCGCGCGAGGCACCGGTAACCAGTGCGATTTGTCCTTGTAGCGTCATATGTCCCTTTCCCTTTATGCGAGTGCAGCCAAGGCTGCTTTCAGCGCTTCGCCGTCGTTGATGGCCATTGCCTGCTGGTTGGTATCGATACGTTTGTTCAAGCCTGCCAGCACCTTGCCGGGGGCGCATTCTACGTTATGGGTAATACCCTGTTTACCAAACGATTGTATGGTCTCGACCCAGCGCACCGGCGAATACAACTGGCGCACCAGCGCATCCTTGATCCTGGCCGGATCGCCATATGCCGCAACATCGGCGTTATGCAGCACGGGAATAGCCGGGGCTTGCACGGGCACATCGTTCAGGTAGGTGCGCAATTGTTCCGCGGCGCCTTTAAGCAGGCTGCAATGCGACGGTACGCTCATCGGCAGCATGATGGCGCGCTTTGCGCCTTTGGACTTCGCCAGCTCCATGCCGCGCTCGACCGCGCCCCGATTACCGGCGATGACGACCTGCCCGGGCGAGTTGAAATTGACCGCTTCCAGCACTTCGCCCTGGGCTCCTTCGGCGCATACAGCGCGAACCACTTCGTCGTCCAGTCCAAGAATGGCAGCGATACCGCCCACCCCTTCCGGCACGGCTTGTTGCATGCATTGGGCGCGGAACCGCACCAGCGGCAAGGCATCGGCAAATTTCAAGGCTCCGGCGGCGACCAGCGCGGTGTATTCGCCCAGGCTGTGCCCGGCCATGATGGCCGGTTTCGAGCCGTTCTGCGATTGCCACGCGCGATAAACCGCGACACCGGCGGTCAGCATGACAGGCTGGGTATTCACCGTGGCGTTCAGGTCGGCATCGCTGCCTTCGGCGACCAGTTGCCACAGATCCTGTTTCAGCACATCGGATGCTTCGGCGAAAGTATCGCGCACGGCGGCGAAATCGGCATAGCCATTCATCATGCCGCGCGATTGCGAACCTTGCCCCGGAAATACGAAAGCGAATTGAGTCATATCGAACCTACCACTTTATTAATATGGCACCCCAGGTGAATCCGCCACCTACGGCCTCCAGCAGAATGTTTTGCCCCGCCTTGATGCGCCCATCGCGTACCGCCGTATCCAGCGCCAGCGGGATCGACGCCGCCGATGTATTGCCGTGGTTGGCAACAGTCACTACCACGTTGTCCATTCCCAGGCCGAGTTTCTTGGCGGTCGCTTCGATGATGCGGATATTGGCCTGGTGCGGCACCAGCCAGTCGATGTCGGTGCCGCTCAGTTTTTGCTGATCCAGCACTTCCTCAACCACCTCGCTCAACACATGGACGGCAAATTTGAAAACGGCTTTCCCGTCCATCGAGACTTTGGGGTCGGCTTTCAGCATGTTGCGATGGATGCCGTCGGCATGCAACTTGGTGGCCACGATGCCCGGCGTGTCGGAAGCGCGCAATATCACGGCACCGGCTCCATCCCCGAACAGCACACAGGTAGTGCGATCATTCCAGTCCAGCATGCGCGACAGCACTTCGGCCCCGACTACCAGCACAGTCCTGGCTTGCCCGCCCCGGATATAGAGATCTGCCGTATTCAAGGCATAGACGAAGCCGCCACAAACCGCCTGCATGTCGAAAGCCGCCCCGCCGTTCCGGATGCCCAGTTTGTCCTGCAAGATACAGGCCGTACTGGGGAACGCCATATCCGGCGAAGTGGTGGCCACGATAATCAGGTCGATCTCGTCGGCTTTGATCCCGGCCGCCTCGATCGCCTTGCGGCTGGCCTGCAGAGCCAGGTCGCTGGTCAATTCGCCATCGGCCGCAAAATGGCGTTCGACGATGCCGCTGCGGGTGACGATCCAGTCGTGCGAGGTATCGACGATCTTTTCGAGATCGTGGTTGCTGAGCACCTTGGCCGGCAGGTAGCTGCCCGTACCGATGATCTTGGAATAAATCAAAGCCCCTCTCCCGCGGTTTGTTGGCGTCCGTGATGCCATTTCTCTATGTGCTCGCTGATGTGGTTCAGCATGCCGCCACGCGATTCTTCGGCGGCGCGCTCGATGGCGCACAGGTATGCGAACGAGTCGGCCGAACCGTGGCTTTTCACCACGATGCCTTTCAAACCGAGGAAACTTGCACCATTGTAGCGGCGATGATCCAGCCTGTGCTTGAAAGCCTTGAGTACAGGCATGGACAGCAGCGCGCCCAGCTTGGTAAACCAGTTCTGGCTGAAGCCCTCTTTCAGGAATCCGCCCATCATCTTGGCTACGCCTTCGGCTGTCTTGAGGGCGACGTTGCCTACGAATCCATCGCACACCACCACATCCGTGACACCCTTGAATATATCGTCGCCTTCCACATTGCCGTAGAAATTAAGATCGCTGGCCTGCAGCAGTTCGGCAGCCTGCTTCACCGTTTCATTGCCCTTGATGTCTTCGCTGCCGATGTTCAGCAAACCGACCGTGGGCTGTTCCTTATGCTCCAGCGCGGACACCAGCGTGCTGCCCATCAAAGCGAACTGCAACAGATGTTCGGCGGTGCAGTCCACGTTCGCCCCCAGGTCCAGCATACAGACCTGTCCGTTGACGGTGGGTAAAAAGGACGCGATGGCGGGACGATCAATGCCAGGCAGGGTCTTCAGCACATAGCGCGCCGTTGCCATCAATGCCCCGGTATTTCCGGCGCTGACGCAGGCAGAGGCCTCTCCGCTCTTGACCAGATTGATGGAAACGCGCATGGAAGAGTCTTTTTTGCCGCGCAAGGCGGACTGGGGAGATTCATCCATGCCCACCACTTCAGTCGTGGCATGGATGCGCAGGCGCGTGCGATCGGCAAAGCCGAGTTTGCTCAACTCGGCCTCGATGGCATCGGGCAGGCCGACCAGAATCACAGTATCGTCAGGATGTTTCTTCAGATAAGCGACGGCCGCGGGAACGGTCACCCGTGTCCCGTGGTCGCCGCCCATGGCATCAATAGCTATCGTGATATCCACCGGGCGATCCTCTTAGGCGAGAAATGGACAGAGTTCGGCCCTCCGCATGGAGAGCCAAGCAAAGGACCGAATGGGCTTATTCGCCCTTGGTCTTGACGACTTTCTTGCCGCGATAGTAGCCGCTGGGGCTGATGTGATGGCGCAGATGTGGTTCACCGGTAGAAGGCTCGATAGCCAGCGCCGGGTTGGTCAGGAAATCATGCGCACGATGCATCCCACGTTTGGACGGGGATTTCTTATTCTGCTGAACTGCCATTTATCTACTCCTCACTAAAACTGTCTTACTTCTTCAATCCGGCCAGCACCGCGAACGGGCTTGCCTTCTGTTGTAAATCACTTGTTGCCGGAGCGCACTCGCCTTCCGGATGCCGGGGGGCAAATGGCAAACTCAACAGCAACTCTTCCTCGATCAATGCCAGCACATCCAGGTTCGGGACTGCTTCGATGGCATCCATCTCGTCATCGTCCTCTTTTGCTTCATCCAGCCTGTCTGCAGGCAGCAGCCACAACCTCGACACGATATCCACCGGATACGCCAGTTCCTGCAGGCAACGCTGGCACCTTAAGGCACAAACCCCCTGCAGGGCAACTTCCAGCATGTCGCGACCGTCCTCATGGTAGCCACGTACTATATAAGTCAAAGAACCGTCGGATTTGGCCAGTACGTCGACCAATCTGGGCAGCGCTGAAACCGCTATTTCGCCGCGCATTTCCTTGCCTTTTCGGGCAAAGTCCACGCTTTCTATGAAAGGCCGTGCAAACATGAGGCGCGCATGATATATATTCCGACCACCTCTGTCAAAGACGCTGTTAAAGGAACATCTTGAATTCTCAGCCGCTTGTGCTTGCCTCGACCTCTATATATAGAAGTCAGCTGCTCTCCACCCTGCAACTCCCGTTCCAGACTGCCGCACCCGATGTCGATGAAACCCCCCTGCCCGGGGAGAGCGCCGAACGGACTTCGTGGCGGCTTGCACAGGCCAAGGCACAGGTCGTGGCCAAACGTTTCCCGGATGCGCTGATCATCGGCTCCGATCAGGTGGCCTTGCTGGATGGTCAGCAGATAGGAAAACCGCTCAATCATGACAATGCCGTGCGGCAATTGAGCACCATGCGCGGCAAGACGGTGACGTTCTACACCGCACTGACCTTGTTGAATGCGGCCAGCGGTGCGATGCAAACCGATGTCGCCATCACCAAGGTAAGCTTCCGCGACCTGCGCGACGAAGAGATCGAGCGTTATCTCAAGAAAGAACAACCCTACCACTGTGCCGGCAGCGCCAAGTCCGAAGGCCTGGGAATCGCCCTGATCAGCCGCATAGAAGGTGACGATCCCAATGCGCTGATCGGCCTGCCGCTGATCCTGCTGGTCAGTATGCTTGAAAAACAAGGCGTTAGGGTTTTGTGACCATGACTGCCTGAATTTTCAGGTTGCGACTGAAATTCCTTTCTGGTATTAAAGCGCGCTTGAAAAATTTAGTTTCACCTTGGAGATCGACGTAATGCCCGCACCAGCAAGCAAAACCTCCGCACCATACAAGGCCAAAAAAGGCGAGGAATACATGAATCCGGATCAGCTGGAACATTTCCGCAATGTTCTGAACGAGATCAAGCTGAGCCTGAGCCAGGATATTGATCGCACCGTACACACCATGCAGGACGAAGCGACCGTCTTTGCGGACCCCAACGACCGCGCCAGCCAGGAATCGGACATGAGCCTGGAATTGCGCAACCGCGACCGCGAACGCAAGCTGATCAAGAACATCGACAAGATGCTGGGGCGGATCGAGGCTGGCGACTATGGCTATTGCGACAAATGCGGCGTGGAAATCGGCCTCAGCCGCCTGGAGGCTCGTCCCACGGCGACCTTGTGCATCGATTGCAAGACACTGGATGAGATCAGAGAGCGCCAGGTCGCAAAATAAACCATTCTGATGGCGTAAACCCAAATAAAAAATCCCTGCTCAGGCAGGGATTTTTTTGTACCGCAAAGAATCTTGGAGGCGCGAGCCGGAGTCGAACCGACCTACACGGATTTGCAATCCGGTGCATAACCGCTTTGCTATCGCGCCGTGAGGCTAAGTGCATAGTAGCAAAAATTATGGGAAAGCCATGAAGGCTTTCCCAAGTTATCTGGAGCGGGAAACGAGACTCGAACTCGCGACCTATACCTTGGCAAGGTATCGCTCTACCAACTGAGCTATTCCCGCAAAAAACGAAGTCCGCATTATATGGATATCGAACTTCGTGTCAAGAAAATCAGCGCAGATATTTTTGTTTTGTTCGAGCCTCGCCCGCCTCTGTATAATGCGCCGCTCGTTAATTTCGGAACCGACGTTCCGTTATCGCCTATCTGCCCGGGTGGTGAAATTGGTAGACACAACGGACTTAAAATCCGTCG